>JBDRNO010000205.1:0-45409 GCA_043811005.1 Bacteroidota bacterium
TGCAAGCAGATTACAGATAGATACAGAAAAACAACAAGCAAGGAAGAGATCACGTCTGCATAAAGAAGCTGCTAAATGTGGGTTCTTTTTGCAGAAGGTAGCTGCTTGATTATCAGACGATTAGGATGGACGTCATTGTAAACGGAGCGTAGCGAAGAGAGGAATCTCACCATAGGTGTAGCAAAATGCCCGATTTTATTCCGTTTTTAGTATCAAAATATAAACAATCGAACAATCAAACAATCGAACAATCAAACAATCGAACAATCAAACAATCGAACAATGAAACACACTTCTATTTTAAATATCATTAATCCCATCCTCATAACAATATTGTTGTTCTCAGGTTGCGGCAGTGATACCGAAAACAATGATTCAGAAAAACCCAATGAAGTGATTCCCGTGGAAACAGCGCTGGTAAAAGAGGACAGCATTCAGCGAACACTGGAGTTTACCAGCACACTTGAGGCGTGGGAACAAACCAACCTGGGCGCACAAAGTCCCGGAAGGATTGACAAGATCCTTGTGGAAGAGGGGGACAGGGTAAGCAAAGGAGACGTACTGGTGCAAATGGACGATGCCCAGCTCAAGCAGGTACGGATACAGTTCATGATTGCCGAAAGCGACTTTCACAGGATGGACACCCTTCTGAAGGTCGGCTCAATATCAAGGCAGCAATATGAAAAAGCTGAAGCACAATATAAAACCACCAAAACATCTTATGAATTAATTCTTGGCAATACACAGTTAACCGCACCTATTAACGGGATTATCACGGCAAAGTACATGAACGTAGGAGAAGTGTTCATAATGGCGCCCGGGCCTTCCGGGGCTCCGGCTATTTTAGCAATTAAGCAGTTCAATCCGCTAAAAACCATCATACATATTTCAGAAAAACATTTTCCCGATATTCAAAAGGGCATGAAAGCCAATGTTACCGTAGATGTATATCCCGGGAAAAACCATGAAGGAACTGTCAGCAAAATTTTCCCCACTGTTGAACCTTCAACACGAACATTCAGCGTAGAAATTAAAATTCCCAATCATGCGGAAGCATTACGTCCCGGTATGTTTGCCCGCATAGAAGTTGATTTAGGAATAGCTGCTGCCCTGGTGGTTCCCAAAAGTGCATTGATAAAACAGCCGGGCACATCCAATAAATATTGTTTCATCGTTGAGGATAATATTGCCGTGAGAAAACCGGTGCAACCCGGTAAAGAATATAATGAGTTGATAGAGATCGTTACCGGCTTAAAACAGGGAGATACCCTGGTAATAAACGGGCAGGGAAAGTTAAAGGATGGGTCTGAAGTAAAAATTACTGAATAAATTGTTCTATTGTTCTATTGTTAAATTGTTAAACTGTTAAAATACATATAATATGGAAAAAAAGTATTTACAACTCAACGATATAGATGCTTATAGAAGAGCATTTAATTTGAGCAATTATGTGTGGGATATAGTTATAAAATGAGAATGGTTCGCAAAGAAACATGTAGGTGGGCAATTTGTTGAGGCGGTTGATTCTATTTCTGCTAATATTTCAGAGGGATTTGGCAGATATCATAAGAAAGATAAAATTAAGTTCTATCGTTACAGCTAGGGTTCTTTAAAAGAAACATCCGACTGGAACGAAAAATCAAAAGTAAGGGGATTATTATCTGAAGAACAATATAACCATGTTTCCAATGAATTGGAAAAGCTACCCAAGGAATTGAACCAACTAATCAAATACACAAACATAGTACTAAAAATATAAACCATCGAATTATCGAGCAATCTAACAACTAAGTAATGAAACTCACGAACCTGGCAGTCAAGCGCCCTATCACCACACTGATGGTGTTTTCTGCCGTATTAATATTAGGGTTGGCTTCGCTTCAACGGTTGCCAATGGACCTGTTCCCCGAAATTGAGCCGCCTGTAATATCGGTATTCACTATCTATCCCGGTGCAAGCGCGGAAGAAGTGGAAAAGAACGTCTCCAAAATATTGGAAGATGCGCTCACAACAGTGACTGAGCTTAAAAAGATCACATCCACTTCAGTTGACGGGATGTCAACCATTACGCTTGAGTTCAATTTCGAAACCAATCTGGACGAAGCATCAAACGATATAAGGGATGCTATTGACAGGAATAAGAGGTTTTTACCTGAAGATGCCGAAGCCCCTAATATTTTTAAGTTCAACACCAGCTTATTTCCCATTTTGGTAATGGCTGCCACGGCTGATGAAAGCTATCCGGCATTAAATGAAATACTGGAGAAAAAATTAGTAGCGCCACTCAACCGTTTGCCCGGTGTAGGCGCTGTGTTAATGTTTGGCGGGCCTGTAAGGCAGATCAAAGTGAATATTGACCCGGCACGCCTTGAAGCATATAACCTTACCGTCCAGCATATAGCCCGGGCAATACAGGCGGAGAACCTCAACCTGCCCGCAGGTAATATAAAAATGGGTAAAATGGATTATAACCTCAGGATAGAAGGGGAGATAAAAGACCCGGCAATATTCAAAACGATAGTAGTGGGACAGTACCAGGGTCGTATTGTTTACCTCGAAGATGTGGCTGAGGTGATTGACGGGCTGAAAGAAAGAACCATAACCGAGAGCATCAACGGAAAACCCGGCTTGAGAATGATCATTCAGAAACAGTCTGATGCCAATACAATGAATGTTGCCAAAGCAATTAATAAAAAGCTCCCTGAATTAATAAAAAAACTGCCTTCAGATATAAAGATACATACAATTATTGATACTTCTGAATTTATCGGCTTGTCTATTTCGAATCTGGGGCAGGTGCTTATTTTTGGAGGAGTTTTTGTTATCCTTGTAGTTCTCTTCTTTTTGCGCCAATGGCGTTCTACCTTTATCATTTTTCTTACCATTCCTTTTTCACTTATTGTAGCAATGATATATTTATATGTATCGGGTAACTCCCTGAACATGATCTCCATATCCTCGCTTGCTATCGCAATGGGAATGGTTGTTGATGACGCAATTGTTGTTTTGGAGAACATAAGCACTCATATTGACAAGGGCAGACGCCCCAAAGAAGCCGCAATATACGGGACCAATGAAGTGGGATTAGCCGTAGTAGCGACTACTCTTACCGTGGTAGCCGTTTTCCTGCCATTGGCTTTTCTTACCGGGATAGCTGGGGTGATGTTCAAACAACTGGGATATATTGTTACTATAACAGTGGTTACATCAACGCTTGCTGCATTAACATTAACCCCGATGCTTTCCTCAAAATTGCTTCACATGAAAAAAAAGATTGAAGGCAAGAGATCATCCCTTTTAAAAGTGGATAATTATTTTGAAGGTATCTTTAAATCAATTGGAAGCTTCTACAGCTCTTTTCTCACATGGGCTTTAAACCATAAAAAAACTACCATTATTATGGTCATTCTGATCTTTGCAGCCAGTTTGATATTGTTACCTGAAATAGGCACGGAATTTTTACCTCAATCAGATGAAGCCAGATTGATGATAGAGATTGAGCTGGAAACCGGTAGGAAAATGGAAGAATCCGTTAAGATAGCTGAGAGAATTGAAACGATCATTACCGGCAATTATAGTACTGAAGTGAAAGTGGTGTCCGCCAGTTCAGGCATACAGGATGCAGGCATTAACTTCGGTGGCAGCAAACAGGGTTCGCATGTCATCAACTTCATGATACGCCTCACCAATAAATCCGAAAGAGACGAGTCGGTATTTCAGATTGCTGAGGAATTACGGGATGATATTGCAAAAATACCTGGTATTATAAATTTCAGTGTAAATACAGGAAGTCATGGTATGTTCGGAGGGGGTGGCAGCCCACTTGAAATACAGGTGATCGGGCATAATTTTGAACAAACAACAGCCATTGCCGATACAATTCTTAACAAACTGAAACGTATTCCCGGGGCAAGGGATGTGTTAAGCAGCCGCGGTTCCAATCGTCCGGAACTAAAATTGATCCTCAACAGGGAGAAAATGGCAAAGCTCGGCCTTAACACTGCTATGGTTGCCGATGCAATACGCAACAGGATAGCAGGAAAAGTGGCTTCAAAATTCAGGGAAGAAGGTAATGAATACGATATCTTTATCCGCTACATGCCTGAGTACCGTACAACCATTACCTCGGTTGAAGACATCCCCCTAACTGCACTTACCGGCAAGACCGTGAAAGTTAAGGATATCGGGAAAATAGAAGAACAGTATGCCCCGATTGCCATTGACCGGAAAGACCGTGAACGCGTAATTACCGTATCATCATCCGTCTCCGGCAGATCGCTGGGGGAAGTGACATCAGACATAAAAAAAGAAATTGCCGGGATGAAAATCCCGACAGATGTTGATATTGAATATGGCGGGCAGGTGGAAAGCCAGCAGGAAACTTTCAACGATCTTATCTTGTTTCTTGCCCTTAGCATTATGCTGGTTTTTATAGTTATGGCTTCACAATTCGAATCGCTTGTAGACCCCTTTATCATTATGTTTTCCATTCCCTTTGCATTCTCAGGGGTGCTTATTGGATTATTTCTTGGTAATGTTACATTAAATGTTGTCTCATTTCTTGGCGCTGTCATTTTGGTCGGTATTGTAGTGAAAAATGCAATATTATTGGTTGATTATATCAACCTCATGTGTGAACGGGGTTTACCTTTAACTGAAGCAATCGTTACTTCCGGTGTTTCACGTTTGCGGCCGGTTTTGATGACAACGCTAACTACAATATTGGCTATGTCTCCCCTTGTGCTAAGTGTCGGTGAGGGTTCCGAAACCTGGAAACCAATGGGCGTTTCTGTTATCGGAGGGCTAACATTCTCTACTATTATTACCCTCATCATAGTTCCGGTTATGTATGCTATCTTTAAAAGTAAATTGTCGAAAAAGGCGATCAGGGCGAGGATAAAGCAAAAAAGATAAAAGTGAAAATACTATTATTAAAACTACTAAAATTTTGCATAGTCGGGTTTTCCGGTTTAATTATTGATTTCGGGATAACATATTATTTAAAAGAAAAAATCAGAATTCAGAAATACATCGCCAATGCTATTGGTTTTACAGTAGCGGCAAGCTCTAATTACTTTCTTAACAGAATTTGGACTTTTCATAGCACAAATCCACGGATATTCACAGAATATTCAACCTTTATAATTATATCTTTAATTGGACTGGGCATAAATAGTTTAATTTTATGGGTGCTGGTAAGTAAATTCAAGCAACATTTTTATTTGTCAAAATTAATAGCCATAATAATTACAACTTTTTGGAATTTTATAGCAAATTTATTATACACCTTTTAGTCGAATTAAATAAACATTTGTTACTGTTCGGGGATAAAGAAAAAAATAATTGATTAATGAAACCACAGATTTCACAGTGAAATTTTTTATCTGTGTCATCTGTGAAATCTGTGGTTTCATTTCATTAATAAATTTACAAACTCATTCCGTTTTGGTATAGCGTGTGGGGGGCACTCGGCTTTTCAGACACTAACATTATGTTAAATAGAAATCATAAATTATTTAAACTCAATTAATCATGAGCTCTTTTCAGGGTAAAAACAAATTAAAATATTCACCAGGTGAAATAACAACATTTGGGAGGGGAAAGTGGAATATTTCACGGGATAATAAACTCTTCACAATTGTTGCTTACATGACAATTACCATATTATTTTCTTTTTTACTAAATCAAACAAAGACCTGTGGTAATCCCTTCGTTACTCAGGATAAACAAATTATTAGTGAATCCTTCGTTCCTCAGGATAAACAAAGCCGAACCATTGACTCCCTGAAAAATCTTCTCAAAGAGCTTCCACCCTTTGGGGAGATTGAGGGTGGTGACACCACCCGTATCACTACACTCAATCACCTCGCATGGGAACTCCGCACCTCTGACACCGACACCGCTATTTATTACTCTACTCAGGCACTTGCATTGGCAGAAAAAACCGTTGCATCGTCTGACGAATCCGCCAGCTGGCGGAGAAAGGCAGGGAAAACCGGAATAGCCAACTCATACCACAATTTGGGATGGTTTAATTACTTAAAAGGAAATGACCAACTTGCTTTGGACTATTATGACAAAGCCCTTGAAATATGGGAGGAGTTGGGAAAAAGCACAAAGCATAAATCTGAAATTTTAAATAAAAAAGCCACCACTATCGGCAACATCGGGATTATTTTTGAAAAACTGGGTGATTACCCGGCTACATCAAAATATTTCTTTGAAAGGTTGAAAATCAAAAAAGAATTGCTGAAGCGATTTAAACGCGGTGGAGATACTGATAAAATCTGGAGGGTAAATCAGGAAATTGCCGACTCTTATGACAATATCGGCTTGGTTTATGAAAATCATGCCTATTACACTGATGCACAGGAATATTATTTTATAAGCTTAAGCTTGAAGAAAGAATTATTGGGGCAAGCGGAGTCCTCACAAGGCGGGAAAGATCCCGGTGACTCGTCTGCCGTGAAGCAGAAAATCCGGGAGGTTAAACAGGGTATGGCATATTCTTGCAACAATATCGGGATTAATTTTTTAAGACAGGGCGATCTATTCCGGGAGAAAGGGGATACGGTTCAGGCATTTCGGGATTATACTGCCGCACAGAATGTTTTTTTTGAAAGTTTAAAGATCAACGAAGAAATAAAGGATAAAAACGGTATTGCCCATTCTTACAACAATATCGGGCTTTTGTATTCTGACATGGGGGATCTGTCCCGGGAAAAAGGGAATACGGCTCAGGCAAGCCGGAATTACTCTGCAGCCCTGGAAAATTATTTTGAAAGTTTAAAGATTAACAAAGAATCCGGGGAAAAAGCTGATATTGCCGGTACTTACATAAATATAGGTCTTGCTTATACTAAATATGGGAAATATGGAGATGCCGTTAAATATTTAAAAAAGGGGCTGGAGATAGCACGGGAAGCAGGATTTAAACAAGGGATAAAAGCTGCGTATATAGGGCTTATAGATGTTAATGGTACCTTGGAAAATTATAAAAAGGAATGCGAATACCTCAAGTTGTATTCAGCAATAAATGATACCCTGTTCAATGAAGAAAAAAGTAATGATCTCAATAGCATGGAGGCAAAACATAAATTTGAGTTTGAGAAGATGAAGAGGAAGGCGAAGGTTGTGGCAAAAGTTATAGCTGAGGCAAAGAGAGGGGAAAGAATCAACTATTTACAGCATTCAAGCTCATTAATTATTATTATGCTGTTTTTTATTGCTGTGTTTATTTTAACCAATCTATATATCCCTGTTCGCTTAGCCGAAGGCATTATATTCTTTACTTTTCTTATATTCTTTAACTTAATATTGGTGCTGACAGCACCTTATGTAGAAACTTTTACAGGTGGGGAATCTGGATACAAACTTGCTATTAATGCATCGGTGGCAGGAATAATAATTCCTTTATATCAGGTCTTTGAAAGAAGGTTGAAAAACAGAATACTAAAGACAAAAAATAAATTTAATTAAAAAACTTGCGAATTAATAAATTTAGTTAATTTTGCGCTATAATAAATTTATTTATTAATCTGTACCGCTAGTCCTTAGTCGGGATAATATCGGGACAAAATAAAAAAAACAAACAAATGAAAAAAGTTATTTTATTATTATTTGCTACAGGAATGTTCACATTTGTAGCTTGCAACCAAGGCGCCCAGGAAGCCGAGGACACTACAACGGAAGAAGTAGTTGCACCGGCAGAAGAGCCCGCAGAACCCGTTGCTGAAGAGCAAGAAGCGTTGGTTGAACATGCATGTAATGACGAATGTACAGAAGATGCTCATAACTATTTGCCTGGCGAAATAGGTTTTGAAGCTACTGAAGAAGAAGGAACAGAAGAAGAAGAACAACCTGAAGGATAATTCAGCTAAGTCTTTTTTTGCCAAATGAGAGGGGGGGAAGATTAATCCCGATAATTTAATTATTTTAACCCTTGGGGTATGTCATATGGGTTAAATTATCGTGGTTAATTGCCTCCCTTTTTGTTGCCAGTTCAAGTGCTTTTTGAAAAGTATTGTCAATTTTGTTTATAATTGGATAGAACCCTTCGTTGTTCCAGATATAACGTGCAATAAATGCTTTAAGCCATATTTTAATGACCTTCTCGTCCCCTTTTATTAGGGCATTTTGGTACTTCTCCACACCGTTTTTCTCTGCATAAGAAATAAAATCTTTTACTATTTTATTGTCAATTGTGAATTTTTCATTGAAAACATCAAAGCTCTTATATTCATTTAGTGCCTTTCTGTTTTTATCAGCATATTCGAAAGCGAATTGATTAATAAGATTATTATTATTTATTGCAGTTAAGTATAAAGAGAGTTGTGTTGTGTCAATTGGAATGAAAATATCAGGCATGATACCACCTCCCCCGTAAACAATTTTCCCTCCGGGAGTTGTGAATTTTAATGAATCGGCAAAATGAATACTGGCTTCATTTTCAAATTCCCCATTAATAAAACGCTTGTATATTTCATGATAATATTTTTCATTACCTTGTGAATAGGATTTTTGAATGCATCTCCCTGTTGGAGTAAAGTACCTGGCAACTGTTAATCGTACTGCCGAACCATCAGGAAATTCAAATTGTTCCTGTACCAATCCCTTTCCAAATGATCTTCGCCCTACAATAATCCCCCTGTCGTTATCCTGTATAGCGCCTGCGATGATCTCACTGGCGGAAGCCGAACCTTCATCAATGAGGATTATTAACTTACCCTTTTGAAATTTACCCTTACTGGTGGCAAGATAGGACGATTTTAGCCGGGATTTGCCCTTGGTATAAACAATAAGTTTTTTATCTTCTAAAAACTCATCCACAAGCTTTGTCGCACTATTTAAATAGCCACCCGGGTTTTCCCGCAGGTCGAGAATAAGCTCTTTTATGCCATCTTTCTGTAATTTTTCAAAAGCTGTTGAGTATTCATCATAAGTTGTAGCGGAAAATCTGCTGATCCTGATATATCCGATCGAATCGTTTACCATATAGGCAACATCAACACTTTGTATGGGTATTACCCCACGGGTGATCGTGTAATCAATTGAGGAGGTGGTTCCCTTGCGGAAAATACTAATATTTACTATGCTCTCATTTAGCCCGCGTAATCGGTTAATCACTTCTTTGTTTGTGATGCCAACACCCGCTACAAGCTCATCCTCAATTCTTATTATTCTGTCACCTGCTTCTATACCTATAACTTTAGAAGGTCCTTTAGGAATTGGATATATAACGATTATTGTGTCATTTATTATGTTAAATTCAATCCCGATACCACAAAAAGTCCCTTCCAGGGGCTCATTTATTGCCTTTAGCTCATTTGCTGATATATATGCCGAATGAGGATCGAGATTTTTCAGTAATGTGCTTACTGTTTCTTCAGTTAAATCAGTCTTGTCAATTGAATCTACATATTCTTCTATGATATAGTTAAGTATTTCATTGATTTTGTTGAACTTGCTGAATTGCAGGGAGAATATTTTGTTCTGATTGGCAGAAAAGTTCAGCTTTGTCCCAAGGAAGATACCCAATATTATTGTAATTGATAATATTATAGGCAGGAAAACAAATATTTTTTTCAGAGGGTTTTTCACTTAAAGATTAATAATAGAACTTAACTTCGTAAATTAATTAAAAAGTTTTAATCTAAATATTTGCACATTATTAATAATAGTCGGCAGTCGGCAATCCTCCGTCGGCAAAAATAAAAATTGCGGACTGCTGACTGTCGACTGCCGACCCGAAAAATATGTGAAGTATAATAAAATTAGTCCGCCAGCTGGCGGATCAAGCCATAGATATTGAAATTCCGATACGATTAATTAGTTACGATATTTTATAACCTCAACATTAAATTTCTTCAGGAATTCAAGTCCTTCTTCTTTTGCAAGACCTTTATATTCAGCATAAGAGTCTAAATAAAATACTTTTGTTATGCCGGTTGAAAATATCATTCTTGAACAAGGCAAACAAGGGGAAAGGGTTATATAAACCGTTGCTCCTTCAAGAGTTACTTTGTTTTTTGCTGCGTAAAGTATTGCATTTTCTTCGGCATGTAATGCTAAAGAACAACTGCCATCCATGCTTCTCGGGCATCCCTCTTCAGGCCATTCTTCATCACAATTGTGAGTTCCGGCAGGTGGTCCGTTGTAACCAATTGAAACAATGCGCGTATCTTTTGCAATAACAGCCCCAACCTTCATCTTAATACAGTGTGAACGCTTTGCCAGGTTGATGGCAAGGTCCATATAAATCTCATTATAACTTGGGCTGGAGATGGTCTTTGTTTTTTTTGTTAATCTCATGTGCTAATATTTTGACATATTTAACCTCTTTTTTGGTTTTGCATGCCCAGTTGCATAACAGGGGTTTTGGCAAGTTATGCAAAATCACCAAATCGCCAAATAAATTTGTACCGAAGGAGGGACTGGGGCTGTCCAAAAAGTAAATTTAAAATAATCTCAACCAAATAATATTTTGTCAGGGATAAAGTTCTATTTTATTGAATAATGAACATTTGAACAATCGAATGATGAATGATGAATTTTTATGTTCGTTTATTCTAAATAACACTATTTTTTTTCAGCGGTCTTTATGCTTGAAACGAAAATTGAAATTAACTCGTTACATTCGGTCAATGCAGGGTCAAGTTTCTCCTGAGATTTTATCAATGGGTTTCGCTTAATGATCTTTAAACAAATATTGGTTTCACGGAGCTCTTTCAGAATTACTTTAAACTTGTGAATAAAATCCCTTTGTGATTCAGCGCTCTGCACTTCACCATAATGCAGTGCAGGTGATGTTCCGCTCCTGGTCAGTTGCCCGGCTATATGATTACCAATTCGCGTATTTGGTAATTGCTCAACAATTTCCATGATTAAAATGGCAAAACTGATAAGCCGTTCGTCAAGGTCATATTTTCTGTTTCTATTCATAATTCATCATTCAAATGTTCATTATTCGATATTCAAATAGCAATATAACAGCTATATTATAACTACTGATTAGTTGCAATTATAGATATAACCAAATTTTATTTGGCAGTCCAACTGACAAAATGTCTTTTTGGACAGCCCCCCATATCGAATGACATGGCGAATCCCACCTACCTACTACCTGCTTCCAGGGTTTAAATTTTCAAATTAAGTACCGAAGGAGGGACTCGAACCCTCACGGAGTTGCCCCCACTGGATTTTGAGTCCAGCGCGTCTACCAATTCCGCCACTTCGGCATTATTTTTTGTGTTTATCAAATTCCTATATTTTGCAGTGCGAAATTATTGAAATGTTTTGGATACTCAAAGAGATAAGAATAGAACTTAATAAATTGTTTAAAGAAATTATATATAATTGGGCTACGTTTATTTAAAATCGAGTTTTAAATAAAAATCGCTTTAGCGGGAAATACATTTTACCAATATGATACAAGTCGGCAGTCTACAGCCTTCAGTCGGCAATCAGCAGTCTGTAGGAAGCATTTTTTTGCCGACTGGTGACTGCCGACTGCTGACTCGTCTATTTACATCAAAAAAATTATCGATAAATGCAAAAACATAAATTATTGCACAAAATTTATATAAATATTGAAATTCCGATTACTTGTTCAATAATATTATTAGTTTCGCAACCTAAATAGTGTCCGTCCATAAAGTCCGGAATTTTGAAACAAGTTTTATCAAATTTTACATACGCTTGTATTTATTAGCAAACAGACGATTAAACGTAAAACATGATAATGGGGCAATAGAACAGTGAATCTATTTAATTTTTAATTTGTAATTGTTTAACCCATGACTTCAGAAGTTAAAATATTTTCTTGTACGGCCTCTCTCTATCTAGCTGAAAAGATTGCAGCCAGCTATGGCATAGAACTTGGCAAAGTAACCGTATCCCACTTCAGCGATGGCGAGTTTCAGCCAGGGATTGAAGAAACAGTTAGGGGGTCAGATGTTTTTATTATTCAATCTACTTTTCCCCCATCTGATAATTTGTTTGAGCTTTTACTAATGGTTGATGCCGCCAAAAGAGCATCATCAAAGCAAATCGTTGCAGTTGTTCCTTATTTCGGTTTTGCAAGGCAGGACAGGAAAGATAATCCGAGGGTTTCTATTGGCGCTAAGTTGATTGCAAATTTATTAACCGCCTCAGGTATTACGCGGATAATGACAATGGATTTGCATGCCGATCAAATTCAGGGATTTTTTGATGTTCCAGTTGATCACCTGTATGCTTCAGCAATTTTTATTCCTTACATACAGAGTTTGAATTTGAAAAACCTGGCAATGGCTTCCCCTGATACCGGGGGAACACGAAGAGCAAATGCTTATGCAAAATTTCTCAAAAGCGAACTGGTTGTTTGTTATAAACAGCGAAAAGGGGCAAATGTTATTGAAAACATGAATGTTATTGGTGATGTTGATGGTAAAGATGTTGTTATTGTAGATGATATTATTGATACAGGAGGAACCCTTGCAAAAGCTTCTGATATGTTTATTGATAAAGGAGCTTCATCCGTAAGAGCTGTGTGTACTCATCCGGTTTTATCGGGAAAAGCATACGAAAAGCTTGAAAAATGCGGAATAACCGAATTAGTTGTTACCGACACAATACCGTTGAAACAGGAATGTAGTAAGATCAAAGTGTTAACCGCAGCCGACTTGTTTGCAGACATTATTAACAAGGTACATAACCTCGAATCAATTAGTTCACATTTTATCTTTTAAGATGATTTCAAATTATTAATATACTTTTGTAAGTCATAATAAATTATAATTAATCAGCGTCAAAAAAATGTTGTGTTTTTTTAATTCTGATTATCTAAATAATAAGAGAGATGAAATTCATAGCAATTAGTGGCTCTAAAAGAGAGAATGTTGGGAAAAAAGATGCAAAGCTATTAAGAAGACAGGGGAAAGTGCCCTGTATTCTTTATGGAGGAGAGCAGCAGTTATTTTTTTCTGCCGAGGAGAACAGTTTTAAGAAGTTGGTCTATACACCGGAAATGTGTGCCGCAAGGTTGGATATTGAAGGGAAGCAATACAATGCTGTCCTAAAAGAAATCCAGTTTCATCCCGTGACAGACAGGATACTACACGTTGACTTTTTGGAGGTGTTTGATGATAAAAAAGTTACTGTGAACGTACCGGTAAAGTTGGTTGGCGTCTCTAAAGGTGTTTTAGAGGGGGGGCAATTGATCGTAAAAAACAGACGTCTAAAAGTAAAAGCTTTATTCGCAAAAATACCAGATCATATTGAGGTAAATATTGAAAATATCAAAATAGGAAACTCTGCTAAAGTTGCTGATCTGGAATTTGAGGATGTGGCGTTTTTAGACCCACCTAATAGTGTTATATTGGTTGTTAAAGCACCGAGAGAGCTTATAGAAGTTACACCAATTGTTAAAGAGGTAGGAAAAGAGGCACTGGAAGAGGGCGCAGAAGGAGAAAAGAAAGAAGGTGAAGAAGGAAAACCCGAAGATACTCCCCCCGGAGCATCCAAAGAACCTGGTAAAGAAGGGAAAGATAAAGGTGGAAGCTGGGGTGATAAGAAACAAAGTTAGGTCGTAATTTATTATTCGTTAATTGTTAATAGTATATAATTTGTATACCGCCAGGTGTTTCCACCTGACGCAAAAAAATTATTTTGCTAATTTCTTCAACTTAATTTCCATAACCGTTTAACAAATAACTGTTAACGGGTAACTAATTTGAACAATTCACATACTTATTTTTTTTCCTTCCATTTTTAAAACTACCTTAGGAGTTATGAAATTCCTAATTGTCGGCTTGGGAAACGTTGGCGAAGAATATGTCAATAACCGCCATAATATCGGGTTCCTCGTATTGGACGCTCTCGCTGAAGCATCAAAGATCCCTTTTAAGTTAAAACGGCACGCATTTACTTCTGAGTTCAAATTCAAAGGGAGGATTTTTGTTTTGATCAAGCCCACAACCTATATGAACCTTAGCGGGAAAGCAGTCAATTATTGGCTGCAGAAAGAAAAAATACCTTTGGAAAATCTGCTGGTTATCGTTGATGATATTGCACTGCCTTGTGGAACACTGCGAATGAGGGAGAAAGGGGGCGATGGAGGTCATAATGGTTTGCAAAATATAAACGAAGTGCTTGGCACTAATAATTATGCCCGGCTGCGTTTTGGAATTGGAGCTGAATTTCCTAAAGGCAGCCAGGTAAATTATGTTTTGGGAGAATGGACAAAGAGCGAAGAAAAGATTGTTTTACAAAGAGTAGATCAGGTAATTGAAATGATTAAAAGTTATGCAACGATTGGTGTTCAAAAAACAATGTCTGAGTTTAATAAAAAGATTACAATAATGTGAGTTCAATATTAAAAAGTTGTTACTGTTCTGGTATAAAGAAAAAAACAATTGGTTACATTTACCCCCAAACAGTAACAAAAAATTGCACTTTACTTTAATGAAATTATCTTTGTATTATTATAACAAATTATTTTAATATCAAAATTCTAACCAGAAAAACGTATAACCATGTCACACTTTATTAAAAGGAACTTAACAGGTATTTTATTAATTTCTGCTATTAACATCAACGTTCAGGCACAAACTGTGTTTATTAATGAAATTCACTATGATAATACCAGCACCGATGTAAACGAAGGGATTGAGATAGCCGGGCCGGCAGGTACGGATTTAACCTGTTACGAACTGCTCTTTTATAATGGCGATGACAGCTTGCAGGATCCTTCCTTATTCTTAACCGGAACCATCCCTGATCAAGGTTGTGGTTACGGCACGGTTTGGTTCGCCAAATCCGGCATACAAAACGGCTCTGCTGACGCTATCGGTTTGTACGATACTTGTTCCAGCGCGGTAATTCAATTCCTGAGTTATGAAGGGCAGATGCAGGCATTGGATGGCCCTGCTTCCGGAATGACCTCGACAGATATTGGGGTTTCGGAACCTTCTACAACCCCCATAGGACAATCCCTGCAACTTATCGGATCCGGAGCCATTTATACGGATTTTAGCTGGACAGGACCGGTTACAAGCTCAGAAGGGTCTGTGAACAGCGGACAAATATTCTGTGTGGGCGATACTATTTTATCTTTTGCAATTACCACCATATCTGTGAAAGAAGATACAGGTATCGTTTCGATAGATGTTTCTATCCAAAATCCAAGCGCTACCGATACTTTCACCGTTGAAGTTGCGTATAACAGCGGAACTGCTTCACCGGGAAGTGACTTTAATTTTACCACGCAAACATTATATTTCCCCCCCCTGGATTCATCAAACCAATCCGCCACTATTACAATTGTTGACGATGCAATACCCGAGAGCGCAGAGACTATCATCCTTGCACTGCAGAACCAATCAGGTGGCGCAATACTCCTTGATTCTGTCCTTACTATTACCATCCAGGGCAATGATGTTGTAATTGCATCATGCTCTTATTTGTTCTTCTCAGAATATATAGAGGGCTCATCATATAATAAAGCTATTGAAGTCTACAATCCCACACCGGATACGGTTGATCTCAGCACTTACACCTTTCTTAAAAGAACTAATGGTAATGGCAGCGTAATTTCATATACTTTTAATGGTTTAATGCCTCCAGGAGATGTGTTTGTCATAGTTAATTCCCAGGCAGACTCATTAACTCTTCTGCTATTAGGTGATACAATATCCGCTATTACCGGGTTCAATGGAGACGATGCCCTGGCTATAGTAGATCCTATCGGAGATACTGTTGATGTTTTTGGAGAATGGGGCGTTGATCCCGGTACCGACTGGACTGTAGATACCGGTGCTACAAGTGAATACACACTGGTAAGGAAAGCAAATATTAAGCAGGGACAATTGTACTGGTCAACCGGAGCAACTGAATGGGATGTTTATCCACTGGATGACTTTTCACATCTCGGCTCACACACGATGGATCCATGTACCGTTGATTGCTCTCCTTTTATTGCTGATGCCGGGGTGGATGATACATTATGTGCAGGTGATACCATAACCTTGAATGCCTCTGCATCAGGTGGTACGGGAAGCTATAGCTATGCGTGGTATACCGATACAACACTTAGTGATACGAGTATTGCAAATCCTTTTGCAACCCCTTTAATTTCAACCAATTATATTGTAATAGCAACCGACTTAAGTACTAGCTGCAGCGATACGGATACTGTCACTGTTGTTGTTATTCCCGCACCTGTTGCAGATGCAGGTTCTGATGGTCCTGTTTGTGCCAATAATGCCGCTGTTTTTCTAAATGGTTCTGTATCAGGTGGCAGTACTACAGGGCAGTGGTCAACAACAGGAACAGGGATATTTTCACCAGACGATATTACGCTTAATGCAACATATACACCAAATGCAGCTGATACGGCAGCCGGAAGCGTTGTGTTAATACTTACTTCAACCAATAATGGTGTTTGTGCAGCTGACGTGGATACAATGATAATTACAATAACACCTTCGCCTGTAGTAGATGCCGGGCCTGATCAAACCGTTTGTGCTGATAATACAATAATTTACCTAAATGGTTCAGTATCAGGAGGGGCTGCAGCGGGTCTATGGACAACAATAGGAAGCGGAATATTTATTCCAAATGACTCTAGTCTTAATACAGCTTATATTCTCAGCCCGCCAGATAGCATAGCTGGTGAAGTAACGCTTATACTTACTTCCACTAATAATGGAAACTGCCTGGCAGTAAGCGATTCAATAATAATTACAATAACACCTCTGCCTGTAGCCAATATCACAGCTTTGGGGGCAACTAACTTCTGCTTCGGAGACAATACTGAGCTTCAGTCGGATTCTGCAAACACATATCTATGGCTGCTCAACGGCATAAGTACGGGACAAACAACACAAAATATTTTCACTTCAGCCGCAGGCGATTACCAGGTTATTGTAACAGGCACATCAGGATGTACAGACACATCAGCCATAGAAACGGTCGTAGTAAATCCTTTACCGGTTATTGATATCTCTTTAATGACCATTGATTCCAGCAGTTGCGGAAGCAATGATGGAGTCATCACGGGTATAACCGTCAGTAGCGGCACACCTCCTTTTACTTATCAATGGGTGAATAGTATACTTACAGTTGTTGGTGGTGACTCAGCAAATTTGGTCAATGTCTCTTCTGATTCATATACATTAACTGTAACAGATTCCAATGGCTGTTCCGCAGTATCAGGACCCTATACTATCAATGATGCCGGTGCACCCCCTGCACCAACTGCAAGCTCACCATCCCCTTATTGTAGCGGAGATCCCATTGCAGATCTTACTGCCGCGGGTACTGGCGGAACATTATACTGGTTTTCGGATATTACTTTAATTGACACTCTGGATTCCGGCAGTTCCTTCACGTCAGGTGCAACGGCTACCGATACTTTCTACGTGGCTGAAATAGGAACTTGTCTCGGACTTGCAACCCAGGTGATAATTACGGTAAATCCTATACCAACAGCTAATATCACCGCCTTGGATACTACAACTTTCTGCATCGGAGATTCTGCAGAGCTTCAATCAGATCTCGCCACCACTTATGAATGGCTGTTGAACAGCGCAAGTACGGGTTTGACCTCACAGGGTATTTTTGCATCAATTGGCGGGGATTATCAGGTTGTTGCAACAAATTCATTAGGATGTTCTGATACTTCCATAATAGAAACCGTAACTGTGCTGGGTCCGATTATTGACATCAGTTCAATGGTCATTGACTCCAGCAGTTGCGGAAACTATGACGGGTCTATAACCGGCATCACATTTACCGGGACAGCCCCGTTCACTTATTTATGGGATGACGGGGCTTCACCGCTTGGAACTTCTTTGGATCTGACAGGCGTGATGGCTGGCTTATATAATCTGACCGTTACCGATTCAAGCGGTTGTATAAATGTATCAGGGCCTTATTTTATCTATGATATTGGAACTCCCATTATAGATATTATTTCAATGATCATTGACTCAAGCAACTGCGGGAATAGTGATGGTTCCATAACCGGGATAACCGTTAGTGACGGCACACCGCCATATACTTATGAATGGGTGAATAGTTCACTTGCAGTTGTTGGTGGTGATTCAGTTAATTTGGTTAATGTTCCTGCCGATTCATATACACTGACCGTTGCCGATGCAGGCGGTTGTTCATCTGCATCTGGGCCTCATATTATCTATGATGTAGAAGCCCCACAAATAAATGATAGCGCAGCGGTTATTGACTCAAGCCGTTGCGATTCGGCAACCGGAGCAATTACTGGAATTACCGTTAGCGGGGGGATACCTCCCCTGACTTATATTTGGTTAAATAGTATTTCAGATACTGTTGATGTCTCTTTAGGCATTATTGATGTGCCTTGTGATTCTTATACCTTAACTGTTATTGGTGCCGATGGCTGCGTTTCTTCACAAGTATTTATAGTACCTTGTTTCCCTGATCCTCCTGCTCCAACAGCGCCCTCCCCTCCACCTTATTGCCAGGGAGACGTTATTGCTGACCTCACAGTCACCGGCACAGGAGGAACACTAACATGGTATTCGGATGCTGCATTAACCGTCTCTGTTTTTACCGGAAGCCCGTTTGCATCAGGTGCTACAACAGATACTTCAATCTGGGTGACCGAAACAAGAAATGGTTGTGAAGGTACAGCAACACAGGTGGATATTACCGTAACACCTGCACCTGTTGTGGATGCCGGCTCAGATCAAGCTGTTTGTACCAATAATGCCGATGTTCTTCTGAACGGTTCTGTATCAGGTGGAACTACAACAGGTCAATGGATAACAATGGGAACAGGCGTATTTTCACCAGATGACATCTCCCTTAGTGCTATATATACACCAGGTGCAGCAGATATAGCTGCCGGAAGTGTATTGATAATACTTACTTCTACTAATAATGGTGTTTGTAATGTTGTAACCGATACCCTGGTAATTACAATAACTCCTGCACCTGTTGTGGATGCCGGCTCAGATCAAACTGTTTGTGCTAATAATGCCAATGTTTCTCTAAGTGGATCCGTATCAGGTGGAACTGCAACAGGTCAATGGATAACAATGGGAACAGGTGTGTTTTCACCAGATGACATCTCACTTAGTGCTATATATACACCAAGTGCAGCAGATATAGCTGCCGGAAGTGTAGTGATAATACTTACTTCTACTAATAATGGTGTTTGTAATGCTGTAACCGATACCATTGTAATTACAATAACTTCTGCACCAACAGCAGATGCCGGATCAGATCAAATTATCTGTGCAGGCGATGATGTTACACTATCCGGTTCAATAACAGTTGCAACAGGAGGTACATGGACAACAAGCGGCACGGGCACCTTTGACGATCCCAATATTCTAAATGCTATTTACACGCCAGGCGTTGCTGATATTACTGCAGGTGTGGTTACATTGTCATTAACATCCACAGGGAATGGGAATTGTTTACCGGCAGGAGGTTCTATTATCGTTATAATTAGCCCAAATCCGGTTGCTGCCTTTACGTCATCCCCGCAATCAGGTGTTGCTCCTTTAAATGTTGATTTTACGGATGCATCAACCGTTAGTAGCGGTACTATTTGCTCCTGGTCTTGGGATTTTGGTGATGGAAGCATAGATACTGCGCAAAATCCAACACACGTATATACTAATATAGGAACATATACTGTTTGTCTCACTGTAACAACTTGTACCGGATGTACTGATACCACATGCTCAACTATAGACGTTGCAGTTGACGGAATAAAGGAGAATGATCTTAATTCATCTGTCAATATTTATCCCAATCCAACCAATAACGGGATTATTAGTATAGAATTTAACAATCAGAATTCTAACGAGATAGAACTTACCTTTTTTAATATACTTGGGATGGAGGTTTCACGATCGCTAATATCCGTGACCGGTAATTCTGACATACAAAAAATTGACCTGTCCGGCCAACCAAATGGCACCTACTTTATCCATGTCAGGAATGATGTGGAGAGTGTTGTAAGGAAGGTCATATTTATAGGAAAGTAAACTGCTGTTAATAAATAGGGTAATACATTATTTTGAGCATTAACCCTGACAGGGTTGAGAACCCTGTCAGGGTTTTATAAGTTATGGCTTTATCGTATCAGCGTTTGCCCTGTAGCTTTAGCGTATCAGGGTAACATGCCCCACAAATTCATGTTCTTCATTAAAAATATCCGTTACAGATATGATATAAACATAAACTTCCTGCTGGGAGATTAGTGTGCCTCCGTTAGCAGTGCCATCCCATGGGATATGGATACTATTTGTTTCAAAGATCTCATCCCCCCACCTGTTATAGATGTACATTTCAAAATCCACTATTTCCACCCCCTTTATCGTGAAAAGATCGTTTATCCCGTCATTATTTGGGGAAAAAGTATTTGGGATCCATATCCTTACATCCGGTTTAACTATCACCGGTTTAACAATTGTATCAGGGCATCCGTATTTGTTTATTACAATTAATTGAACAGAGTAGCAATATCCACAACCGGTCGAACCCACTTCTGGGTATGTGTGTGAAGGATGCTGAACATTAGAAGCGCTATCACCCATGCCGGATGCAGGATAATAGAAATCCCATTGCCAATAAAGAATACCATCACCTACCGGGGTCATATCAGTAAAATTGATTGTTGGATATAAAATTGTTGCTACATCCGGGTTAGCTTCAAAATCTGCCTGGGGGAATGGGGAAATAATGATCGTGTTATTATTTGACGAATAGCTCGTACATCCTTGTGGAGATATAACTGTTACCGATACATTAAAAGTTCCGGCATTTTCAAAGGTATGATTAGCGACAAATTGATTTTGTATAGTATCAGGAGGAGAACCATCACCGAAGTCCCAGATATAAGTTGAGTTAAAAATATCAGCAGCGGTATCCACAAAGGTTATTGTTGCATGTTCGCAGCCGCTTGCAAATAATGGTTTTACACTAATTACAGGATAAGGATGAACATCAACTATCACCGAATCAATGGCTGTTGGTGTACCGCAGCCGTCATTTACTGTCAGTATGTAAGTAGTGGCTAAATAAGGATATACGGTAATAGACTGAGTTGTGTCACCGGTATTCCATGAATAAAAATAATTTCCATCACCGCCTGTAACAATTGCACCGATTGTCGTGCTATCCCCCACACAAACGGAATCGGGAACCGTGAAGATGATCAGGAATGGATTAACAGTTACAGTAACACTGTCCGTTTTAGTGCATCCTAAGCTATCTGTAACGGTTACTATGTAGGTTGTAGGTGTTACGGGATATACCGTATCAGGGCCTGTTCCTGATATTGAACTATCGCTCCATACATAATTAAACCCACCTGTACCCCCTGCAGCATAAGCGCTGATCACCGCACTCATTCCAACGCAGATCAAGGTATCCTCTGCTGTAGTAATAACGATGCCAGGTGGTTCTGTAATAATTAAAGATACGGTTGTATCACAACCCAGCGTATCCGTTACTGTTACATTGTATGTTCCCATTGCAAGACTTGTTGCCACCGAATCTGTTTGAACAGGGATGGTATTCCACACATAACTTAATGGTGATGCCCCACCGGAAACACTTACAGTTGCCGAACCGGTACTATCACCGTTGCAAAATACATTCGTAACATCAGTAATATTAGCAATCAATGTATCCGCTTCTATTATAGTCACATTTACGGTTGTATCACAACCCAGCGTATCGGTCACTGTTATTGTATACATTCCCGCAGGAAGTCCTGTAGCAACAGGATCTGTCTGAACAGGTGATGTATTCCACAAATAAGTATAAGGTGATGTCCCTCCTGTGGTACTTACCGTTGCTATTCCAGTGCTATCACCGCTGCAGTTTACATTTGTAATATTAGTAATGGTAGCAATTAATATATCCGGCTCGGTGATCGTAATGATCGCTGAAGTATTACAACCCAATGTATCTGTTATTATTACAGTGTATGTTCCTGCAGAAAGTCCTGTAGCAGTATTAGTAATTTGAGTGGAGTCATCGTTCCACAAATAACTATAAGGTGCTGTCCCTCCACTTGCGGTGAGCAAAGCCGAACCGTCTGAACCGCCATAACAGCTAACATTTGTACTATCAGTAATACTTGCTATCAGAAGCGGTGGCTCTGTGATAGTTACACTGTCTGTTGCACTGCAGCCCATATTATCCGTAATAGTTACCGTATAAATACCGGCAAAAAGTCCTGTTACCGTAACTGAGGTCTGAACTGGTGAAGTATTCCATGAATATGTGTATGCCGGGCTCCCGCCTCCTGCTGTTACCGTTGCTTCTCCATCATTGCCCCCATTGCAGCTTACATTGGTGCTGTCTGTTATATTGGCTGTAAGAAGATCCGGCTCATTAATTGTTACGGAAACACTGTCAGCGCATCCGCTGGAATCGGTTATGGCAGCCGTATAGGTTCCGGCTAAAAGCCCTGTGGCAATGGAATCCGTTTGTACGGGGGAGGTATCCCATAAATAGCTGTAAGATAGTGTTCCACCACTTGCGGTGAGCGCAGCCGAACCGTCATTCCCACCATTGCAGGTGACATGTATAACTCCTCCGGAGCTTGCCGTAAAAACATCGGGCTGAGTAATTGTTACACCGGCATCCGTGATACAGCCATTTGTATCTATGACAGTAACTGTATAGCTTGTTGGTTCCAATCCGGTAGCAGTTGAATCTGTTTGAAAAGGCGTAGTATTCCATATATAGCTGTAAGGCAGAGTTCCTCCGCTTGCGGTGACCGTAGCGGAACCATCATTGGCTCCGTTACAGCTTACATTTTGAACATTGGTTATGCTGGCAGCAAGGGTATCGGGTTGACCTATTGTTGTATCTGCAGTTGCCATACATCCTTTCATATCCATTAAAGTAACTGTATAATCCCCGGCACATAAGCCGGTTGCTATCGGATCTGTTTTTATCGGTGCCGTATTCCATGAGTAGCCATAAGGTGGGTTTCCACCCGAACCGGTTACCGATGCTGTTCCATCGCAAAAGCCATTGCAGCTAACACCGGTAATGCCTGTAATAGTAGCTGTCATAACATCCGGTTCTGTAATTTCCACATTAACAGAAGTATCACAGCCATTATTATCTGTAACTGTGATGATGTATATACCGGCAGAGACGCCCTGCAGGGCGTCTGTACTATCCCCGTTGTCCCACTGATAAGTATAAGGCGGTGTACCTCCGCTTGTGGTGACCGTAGCGGAACCATCATTATACCCATTGCAGCTTATATCTGCCTTGAACATACTGTCAATTATTGGATCCGGTTCATTTATGGTTATTGCTAAAGTAAACTGGCATCCGCTAAGATCAGTTGCAGTTACATAATAGGAACCTGCTGAAAGCCCTGTTGCAAAAGAATCTGTTTGAACAGGTGTTGTATTCCATGAATAAGTATAAGGAGGTGTTCCACCTGAAACTGTTACTGATGCATATCCATCATTTCCTTTATTGCAAGTAACATTCTTAAGTGAATCAAGAGTAACTGTTACCTCCAGGTCACCTATCAAAGCGTTTGCCGAATCAGTACAATTATTGGAATCTATAACAAACACCGTATAAATACCTGATGGCAAGCCCGCAGCAGTATCTGTTGTTTGAACAGGAAATGAGTTCCATGAATATGTATAGGGAAGCGTCCCCCCTGATACAATTACACTTGCTTCCCCATCAGCGCTCCCGCAATTAGCAGGCACTTCGCTAACAGTTAACAAAAGTGGATCTGGCTCAGTTATAGTTACCGATGTTGTGGCAACACAATTATTCATGTCTGTAACGGTTGCAACATAAGTTCCTGATGTCAGGGCTGTTGCAACAGAATCCGTTTGGGCTGGGATTGTATTCCATGAATAAGTATAAGGTGGTATTCCTCCCGAACCGGTTACTGTTGCCTCTCCTGTATTATCACCATTACAACCTACATTGGTACTGCTGATAATATTTGCGTTTAGGATTACAGGTTCATTAATGTTAACGCTTGCTGTTGTGTCACAACCATTTGCATCGGTTACTGTTACAATATATATTCCTGCGATAAGCCCGGTAGCTGTTGGTGCGGTTTGAGCAGGTATTGTATTCCATGAATATGTATAGAGCGGAGTACCTCCTGATGCCGATACAGTTGCTTGCCCATCATCTACGCCATTACAACCCACATCTGAGCTGTCAGTGATATCAGCTACAAGGGGAGAAAACGGCTGATTAATGACTATTGCGTCAATTGATGTGGTACAGCCATTAGAATCTGAAATTATTACCATATATGTCCCTGCTATAAGCCCGGTGGCAGTGGCTGTAGTTTGGGCTTGACTATCATCCCATAAATAAGTATAAGATAATGTTCCCCCCGCAGGCACTACTGTAGCTGCTCCGTTATTACCACCATAACAATCTACGTGGATAATTGAAGATATACTCGCTGTAAGAACCTGTGGTTGAGTAATAGTTACAGTATCTGAAATCGCACATCCATTAATATCTGCTACAGTTATCGCATAATCCCCGGGAAATAAGCCGGTTACCGTTACCGTTGACTGAAAGGGTGTAGTGTTCCATACATAACTATATGGCGGCATTCCTCCAGCCGCTACCACAGTTGCCTCCCCATCCCCGGCTCCATTGCAACTGATATTAACTATTGATGAAATACTTATGGTGAGAAGAGGCGGTTCATTAATAAATACACTTGCCGTAGTTTCACAACCGTTGGCATCAGTTACAGTTACATTATATGACCCAGTGGGAAGTCCGGTTGCAGTTGAGCCCGTTTGTAACGAGCTTGTATTCCATGAATATGTATAGGAAGTTGTCCCGCCTGATACGGTTACTGTCGCTGTACCCGTACTGTCGCCTTTGCAGCCAACGTTGGCAGAATCGGTAATAATTGCTTCCAGCAGGGATGGCTCGGTGATGGTTATGTTTGCTGTTGTATCACAACCATTGGCATCAGTAACAGTTACTGTATAAGTGCCCGGAGTTAAGCTGTTAGCTGTAGCTGTTGACTGGGGTGGTATAGTATTCCACGAATATGTATATAGCGGAGTACCCCCACTTGCGGTGAGCGTAGCCGAACCGTCTCCAGCCCCATTGCAGCTTACATCAACGCTTGCTGTTATAATTACAGTCAATAGTGTTGGCTCGGAAATGGTTGTATTTAATGAGATACTGCATCCATTGGCATCGGTCACAATTACATTGTAAGTGCCGGCATATAAGCTATCAGCTATTGATTCTGTCTGAACTAATGGATCATTCCATTGATATATGTGTATGGTTGTGTACCGCCCGTTGGAGTTACAGTTGCATTACCGTCATTTACCCCATTACAGCTTACGTTATTAAATGATGTAATGCTGCCTGTCAATACAGGCGGTTCTGTTATGGTAACGCCTGCGGTAGTGTTGCAATCGTTTGCATCCACAACCGAAACTGTATAATTTCCGGGACATAATCCAGTTGCAGTAGTACCTGTTTGAAATGGCGTAGTGTTCCAAAAATATGTATATGGCGGTGTACCACCACTTGCGGTGAGCGTAGCCGAACCGTCACACAGTCCATTACAACTGATATTTGTAATGCTTGTAATACTCGCGATAAGAAGTGGCGGTTCTGTGATCATCACACTTGCTGTTGTGATACAACCATTAGCATCAGTAACAGTGACCGTATAGTTACCAGGGGACAAGCTTGTTGCCATTGTAGTAGTTTGCGTCATACCATCATTCCATAGATACGTATATGGAGCAATGCCCCCGGAGGAGGTGACAGTTGCCGAACCATCATTTGCCCCGTAACAAGTTATGTCTGTACTGCTCGTAATATTGGCAATGAGTAAAGGTGGTTCATTAATAACTGCATTCATTGTTGTATTACATCCAATAGCATCTGTTACTGTTACCGCATAATTCCCGGCAGAAAGACCTGTTGCTGTAGAACCCGTTTGTAACGGGCTTGTATTCCATGAATATGTATAAGGAGGCGACTCCCCGGATGCAATTACCGAGGCTTCCCCATCTGAGCTGCCATTACAATTTACATCAATGGTATTTATGCCGGGTATTATAGGAAGGGGTTGGCTTACTGTTGCGGTTAATGTTGCCTGGCAGCCATTGGCATCTGTAACAGTTACCGTATAACTGCCCGCTGTAAGTCCGGTTGCAGTAGAGCCCGTTTGTAACGGGTTTGTATTCCACGAATAACTATAAGGAGGTGTACTGCCGGAGGCAGTTATAGAAATACCCCCATCATTCCCACCATAACAGGTTATATTATTAACCCAATCAACTGTAATTGTTATAGCCAGATCGCTGATACATACTGTCCCTATTGCTGCACATCCGTTTGAATCGGTTACGATAATATCATAACAACCTGCCGGAAGACCGGTAGCACAACTTGTATTTTGTACAGGAGCGGTATTCCAAAAATATGTATAGGGGGGGATGCCTCCGGAAGCAGTTACACATGCTTCTCCATCTGCATTTCCGCAATTGGCGGGGGTTGTACTAATTGAGAAAGATAATATAGCCGGCTCATTGATTATCACAATAGCTAAAGCATTACAGCCATTATTATCCGTAACTGTTGCAGTGTACATTCCTGCATAAAGACCCGTAGCTGTGGCAGATGTTTGAGAATTTGGGTCATTCCATTGGTAAGTATAGGGAGAAATACCACCTATAGGTGTCACTATTGCTTCTCCATTAGAATATCCGTTACAGCTTGCATTTATCCTGCTGGTGATAGTAGCTATTAGCTGGGAGGGCTCACTTATGATTATGCTTAAAGTAGTATCACAGCCATTGGCATCGGTAACTGTTACCGAATAATTACCTGCTTCAAGCCCTGTAGCTGTTGCAGATGTCTGAACAGGAGACGTATTCCAGGAATATGTATAAAGCGGAGTTCCTCCACTTGAGGTGAGCATAGCCGAACCGTCACTCCCGCCATAACAGCCCACATCTGTGATGCTGCTGATATTTGCAGAAAGAGCGGCAGGTTCATTAATAACCACGCTTACTGTAATATTACAGCCATTGTTATCGGTAACGGTTACAGAATAAGTAGCTGCTGTAAGCCCGGTGGCAGTGGCAGTAGTTTGGGCATCATTATTATCCCATAAATAACTATATGGCGCTGTACCTCCACTTGCGGTGAGCGTAGCCGAACCGTCATTGCCGCCATAACAGCTAACAGGAATTATACCTGTAATATTTGCCGTGAGCAATGGTGGTTCGATGATCGTAACGCTTGTTGTTGTATCACAGCCATTGGAGTCGGTAACAGTTACATTATAAATTCCCTGTGCCAGTCCTGTTGCTGTAGTCGATGATTGAAATGGTGTTGTGTCCCAAACATAAGTATAAGGAGGGGTTCCACCACTTGTGGTGAGCGTAGCCGAACCGTCATTAAAGCCATTGCAGCTAATATTCGTACTGGCAGTAATATTTGCCGTAAGGGGATCCGGTTCGGTTAATATTATACTATCTGAGGCAGTACATCCATTGGAATCTGTAACAGTAACAGAATAGGTGCCAGCCGTGAGCCCGGTGGCTGTGGCATTAGTTTGGGCAGAAATATCGTTCCATAAATAACTATAAGGCGCTGTACCTCCGCTTGCGGTGAGCGTAGCCGAACCATCATTGCTTCCATAACAACTTGCATTAGCGCTGTCTGAAATATCAACAGCGAGCAAAAGTGGTTCTGTAATAACAATGCTTAATGTTGTATCGCACCCATTGACATCGGTGATAATTACCGTATATACACCTGTATCAAGACCGGTAGCTGCTGAATCGGTTTGAGCAGCCGGGTCATCCCATTGATAAGTAAATGGTGGAGCGCCCCCGCTTGTGGTGACCGTAGCGGAACCATCACTAAAACCGTTACAGCTAATGTTGGAAGTCATTAAACCAACTGCCGCACCAAAAGTAAATAACGTAATGGTAACAGTATCTGTAACGGCAGGGCAACTACCGTTACCTGTAGTAGTAAGAACAAGCGTTACAGAACCACTTGTAATTTCTGATGAAGATGGTATATATATAGTGTTTAGTGAATCGGCAGCCGGGATAAAGGTGCCGTTCCCTCCTGACCAAATACCACCGCTTGCTGCGGTAACTGTCCCTGACAGTTGTATAGAATCGTTACTGACACAAACCGTTTGGTCGGGACCTGCATAAGCGGTTATTGATGAAGCAAATGACGTTACAGTAGTAGTATCAAAAGCCGGGGGGCAGCCGGGATAAGAAGTGTCGGCAACCATTACCCAATATGTGCCGGTATTAACATTAACAGATTGTGTTGTATCACCAGTGCTCCAGAAGTATGTATAAGGTGGTGTGCCTCCAATTCCATTGGCTGTAATGGTTACACTTGTATCGCCAAAACAGATAGTTGGGATCTCCGGTAATATCTCGGCAAAGAGTTCTGTATTAAAATAAATTCTGACCGTATCACAGACTTCGAGAAGTGAATCACAACCTCCTGCCGGTGTGCCGCACACCTGGTAATCAACAAAAGGGGGAAAGCCAATCTGTGCCGTTACAACTACAGTGTCGCAACCGGAAGTACAGCTTAAATATGAATCATAATCACCTGTTGAGCCCGGATAAACAGAGGTCCAGATTATTGTAGAAATATCATATCCCATGGCATATATTATACCTGTACACCCTTCATTAATAGCAATACCGGGAGATACGGAAGGTTTGGGAATAGAAAGAATAGTATATTGATTATCATTGTTGCCGGGCTTGCAAAATGTGATCCTGTGGGGTCCTACACCGGCAATGCAAAGCTTTTCACCAACGGGTATTGGATTTGAACACTCTACCTGGTAATACAGCGCACCCGGTGGAACGGCTCCGGAGTAAATATCAAAAATTATAGCTTCAGCTTCCGGGTCAAGGGTCAACCAAAATTCAATGCACCTGTCAGGGAATGTAGCTCCGCAGCATTGGTCAGCCCTTGACGTGTCCGGGCTGATCCATACGCTGTCGGGATTACCGGTCAAATCCACAATAAACGAAGGGGTATTAGGACCGCAGGAGTCGGACTGAGCATAAACGCTAAAATAATTACATAATAAAAATAATGTAAGATATATGATGGATCTATATTTTATTCTTGTCTTTCTCATACAAAACTTTATGTAGATATTTAACTTTTCAAAGTTATCAATAATAAATTCCAAAATGAGATTGCCTAAATAATTTATTGTCTTATTTATAGACGTTACTGCTATTCATTTAGTTGCCATCTTTGATAAAAAAGTATTTCGCATGTTAAACCTGAATTCTACTTTCCCTGTTCACTGATCGTTCCATAATATTAATTAATTTATAAAACTATGTTTTTTATAATATTATACGGAATTATATAATTAAAGTTTGGATTTATCTATAAGACAAAATCCATATATTCTGTAAGTATTTCACCTATATTTCAGTAGTTGTTTGTTGTACACTAAATGAATATGAGCTTGTAATATATAGAAATTTCAAAAAATATTAATAAAAAACCACAGATAAATTTTTATCTGTGTCATCTGTGAAACCCGCATGGTTTTAAATTACAAAAAATGATGAAAAGAATGTAATACAATTGAAATTTATCATTCTCATTATAAACCAAATGCAAATGCGGGTTCACGAATACCGTTAAAAGCAAATTATTATATGAGTAAATCTGTGGTTTCATTCCGTTAATTAATTTGCAAACTCATTCAGTTTTGGTATACAATCTTGTGGTTTGAGCGTAGTTTATTGCTGGGTTAACAAATGTGTTGCATGCGGTATGGGTGTCAACCTTTTTATTTTTTCTTTAATTCAAAGTTTTTGGTGATACCGGTTTCAAGGTGGGCATTTGTTATTGATATTTTATGAAGACTGTCATAATAGCCATCTTTAACAATATAAATTAAGTATTCTCCATGTTCCAAAACTCCAAATAAAAATTTACCATTTTTTGTTGTTTTAATTATATTGACTACATCGGATTCCTTGAGCAATCTAACCCAAGCCCCTTGAAGCCCGACCCCGTCATTGCTCACAGTACCGTTCAATTGAATCAAACCAAGCTCTTTAACCCCGGATGAGGTTGTAGTATCTTCCTCTATAGTTACCGTATTCTCTGCAAAAGTATCTGTTGATAAGGTGTCAGGAGTTGTCTCACTATCTATTGTTTCTGGTGGTTGAGAGTGGGTTTCATCAGGAGGAAGGTTAAACTTCATTGATAAAACCTTAAGTAAAGAGTCCACACCATTTCCCATTGCTTTTTTCTCCGAATGTTCGGATTCGGTTAAAGTATCTGCTAAGGTATCAGTAAGTGTTTTTGAAATTTGAGAACTATCCTCACCAGGAGAAGAAATGGATTTGACTGATAGGTCTTCAGGCAAAGAATCAGCAGGAACTGCTTTTGTGATCGACTCGTCATAAGTTTCATCTATTTGTTTTTTTCCGGGAGATTCCAACGAGACATTATAACTTAACATAAACTCATGAGAGCCATGATTGAAAGAAGCCATTTTTGATATTGTATAATCAAAAGCATAACCGAATTTTATCCGTTCCTTAAAACAGTATTGGATGCAAAGGGCTATTGCATCTCCTGTCCTGTATGATCCACCAATAGTCAACATCTCTTTAAATGTAGCATTAATATTCATGTCTATTTGAATGGGTGCGGATGAAACATATTTTATAAGCAATACCGGCTCAATTTTGATGTTTTCACCTGTATTGATACTATATCCGCCTGTTAAAAAATAATGTCTGGATAATCGTGAAATAGTAGCCCTGTTATAATCGGAATAATTTAATTTGCCCTGAATAAGATGATGGATGGAAGCTCCCAGGTAAAGTCTGTTGAAACGGTAATACATTCCACAAGCAGCATCTGGAATCAATATGCTCTCTTTATTTAGTGGAAGAGCATTATCAATCTGATCTGCCTTTAAAAGATTGTTAAAGAATATTGATTGATTAATAATTCCGCCTTCCAAACCAAAGGATAACTTCCCTTTTGCTAATTCTAAATGATATGAATAAATGGCTGTAGCAGATGTCTGATCGGTTATTCCTATTTCATTATTTAATATTTTTAAACCAATGCCCATAGACTTCGTTCGTATAGGTGCATGTACACTAAAAACCTGTGTGTGCGGTGCGCCTTCTACCCCGATAAATTTGTTTTTAAATGTTAATGTGCTACTGATTATGTTTGAGCTTCCTGCATAAGCGGGATTTATTATTAATTTATTAAAACTGTATTGACTGAAAAGAGGGTCTTGTTGGGCTTTTAATTGAATATTGAATATTGTATATTGAATATTGAAAAGTAATAATATGGAAATTATTTTTTTCATATTTTGCTCATTTGTTATTAGTCTATTATTTCCTTATTTCCCTATTCCCAGATACCCTTATTTCCGATACCCTATCACCTGTGAATCATAACAAAACCTGTGTAAGGGTGAGCTCCATCACCCAAATCAAGTATATAAAAATAAGTCCCATCAGGTAACCTGCTTCCATTATTTGATGTGCCATCCCAATGATTGTTTTCATTATGATATTCGTTAGTGCTAAACACAATATTACCCCAGCGGTTAAAAATTAGTATTTTGTTTTTGGGAAAAGACTCTATACCATATATTTTAAATATGTCATTAGCATCATCTCCATTAGGGGTAATTACCTGTGGAATTTCTGCTAAACAGACCTCAACTGTAACGGTTATCTCATCAGTATCAGAACAAGCAATATTTGACACGATTACAGTATAAATAATAGATGATGAGGGATTTGCCACCGGGCTTTGGCAATCGGTGCAACTTAATCCTGTGGGTGGGCTCCAGATGTAAGAGCCACCCCCACTTGCATTTAAAGTCGTGCTTTCACCTTTACATATAGTAACATCATTTCCTGCATCAGCGATTGGTGAAGCATTATCTGCATCAATGATAATGGAACCAGCCACTGCACATCCATTGGCATCTGTTACTGTCACGTTATAGTATCCTGCACATAAACCAGTTGCAGTTGAATCAGTTTGTCCGCCAACTGGAGGATCCCATAAGTAGGTGTAAGGTGTCAAACCACCTGCCGGTTCTACCGTTGCTGTTCCATCACACACATTACTACAGCTTGCATTGGTTTGGGAGATATGGGCGGTAGGGAATGTTATTGTTATACTACCTGATACAATACAGCCGTTGGCATCATTTACGATTATTGTATAAGTTCCAGCACATAACCCCGTTGCTATAGAATCTGTTTGTGTCAGTGGATCGTTCCATAAGTAATTGTAGGGGGGAGTACCACCTAATGGTATGGCTATAGCTTCTCCATCACAAATTCCAAGACATGTCGCATTGGTTTGCAATATTAAAACGGAAGGTTCTGTAATGATTACGGTTGAGGTATTTGTACAGTTATTAGCATCAGTAACAATTGTATTATAGGTTCCAAAACATAAGTTTGTGGCTGTTGAGTCAGTTTGTGTAAATAGATCGTCCCACAAGTAAGTAAAGGGGGGCGTTCCTCCATATGGCGTTACGGTAGCGCTTCCGTCACAGGTATCAGCACAACTAACGAAAGTGGTATCTGTTATAACAGGTGTTAATGCCGGTGGCTCAGTGATCGTCACAGGAGCTGTTGCTATACAACCACCGCTATCGGTAACTACTGCCAGATAATTTCCTGCACATAAACCCATTATGATTGAATCTGTCTGCCCTGCTATAGTATCGGCAGGTAAATTCATCCATGCATAAGTAAGAGGTGGCACCCCACCCGGTGCCGACACAACTGCCTCACCATCACATCCACCATTACAACTCACATCTATACTTGTATCAATAATGGCTGCCCAGCCACCCGGTGCGGTAATCGCCACTGCTAATGTTGTAATACAGCCATTAGCATCTGTTATGATTATGTTATAAGTTCCTGCACACAAGCCACTTGCTGTTGAAACGGTCTGAATCAACGGGTCATCCCATAAATAGGTATATGGAGCCATGCCTCCTGATGGGGTTGCGGTAGCAGAACCATCACATCCGCAAACAGCATTTGAACTATTTGTAATTGTAGACGTCAATACCGGCGGTTCGGTAATGGTAATGATTGATACAGCGAAACAACCGTTGGCATCGTCTATTACTACATTATAGGTTCCCGCACATAAGTTATCCGCTGTTGGAGCAGCCTGGCCGATAGGGTTCAATAAATCATCAAGCCAGTTATATGTATAAGGAGGAGTGCCCCCCACCGGTGTTACTGTTGCGGTTCCATCACATAAGCCATTACAGGTAACATCTGTGCTGGACGTAATACTTGATATAAATATTGCAGGTTCGGTAATGATTACTGGTGCAGTTGTAATACAACCGTTATTATCAGTAACTACAGCAGTATAATCCCCGGCTCCGGCACACAGACCTGTTATTATCGAATTGGTTTCGGTAGATAATATTATACCAAGAGAATCCCATGCATAAGTATAAGGTAGTACCCCTCCCGATACCAATATTATTGCCTCACCATCGCATACGCCATTACAGCTTGCATTAATATTGTTAATAGTAGATATTAATCCTCCTGCACTGGCTATCGCAACTGCTAATGTTTCAATACAGTTGTTGGAATCGGTCACTGTTACCGTATAAGTTGAAGCACATAAGCTATCTGCTGTTGGAGTTGTTTGTCCACCTGCCGCAGGATCCCATAAATAAGTGTATGGCAGTGTTCCTCCGCTTATGGTGACCGAGGCAGAACCATCACAGCCGTTGCAGCTTGCAGGTGTTGTGCTGCTGAGCCCGATCGTTAATACAGGCGGCTGGGTAACATCAACGGTGTTTACTACCATGCAGCCGTTATTGTCAGTTATGATTACATTATAGGTTCCGGCACACAAGTTAGCAGCCGTTGAGTCGGTTTGTGCTTGCGGGTCATCCCATATATTAGTGTATGGCGGAGTACCTCCTGAAGGTGTTGCTGTTGCCATCCCATCACAAGCCCCGCTGCATTGTGTATAAACCGTATCGGTAATACTTGATGTTAATAACGGTGGTTCAATGATTGTAACACATGAGGTATCCGTACATCCGTTAGCATCGGTTACTATTACGCAATACGTTCCCGCACATAAACTATCAGCTATTGAATCGGTCTGGGTTAAAAGGTCATCCCATAAATAGCTATAAGGTGCCGTACCTCCACTTGCGGTGAGCGAAGCCGAACCGTCACATATCCCACTACAGTTCACATTAATAAAATCTGTAATATTCGACATTATAATATCAGGTTCCGAAATTATCACAGGTGCTATTGTAATACATCCATTGGCGTCAGTAACCGTCACAGTATATGGTCCGGGGCATAATCCCGTTGCGGTTGAATCGGTTTGAGAGATAGCATCATTCCATAAATAAGTGTAAGGGGCTGCCCCTCCCGACGGTTCTGCCGTTGCTGTCCCATCACATATACCGTTACAACTGGTATTAGTCATTGACACCAGTGTGGAAGGGGTTATAATATTTACACTGTCTATAACAACACAGCCATTGGTATCAATTACAGTTACCGTATAAGTATCTGCACAAAGCCATGTTGCAACCGATGTAGTCTGTGCATCGGGATCATCCCACAGGTAAGTATATGGCGGAGTTCCTCCAATTGATACGGCTGTGGCTATTCCATCACATATACCAAAACAAGTCGCATTGGTTATTATAAATAATATAGTTGGTTCTGTAATGGTTACGGATGATGTATCTGTACAGCTATTGGCATCAATTATAGTTGCATTATAAGTTCCGGCACACAAATTAGCAGCCGTTGAGTCGGTTTGTGCCAAGGGATCGCTCCATAAGAAAGTGTATGGCAGTGTTCCGCCTGAAGGTGTTACGACAGCGCTTCCATCACAAGTATCAGCACAACTTACATGCAGAGTATCCGATATGGCAGATGTCAATGCCGGTGGTTCAATAATTGCAGTGCTTGATATAGTGAAACAACCATTAGTATCGGATATCTGCACAATATAGAGCGCTGCGCATAAGCCTGTTGCCGTAGAATCGGTTTGTGCCGGAATAAGAGGAGTAAATGTGCTATCCATCCATTGGAAAGAATAAGGTATTGTTCCTCCCGATAGTGTTACATTGGCAGAGCCATCACAAAGACCATTGCAGGATACATTGGTAACAGGTGTAATGCTGCTTGTCAGGGGCTGTGGCTGTGAGAGGGTTACTTCTGCAGTGGTATCACAGCCATTGAAATCTGTTACAATAACAGTATATAATGTGTCGGCACACAAGCCCACTGCTCCGGCAGTCGTATGAGCGAAGAGATTATCCCATTGGTAAGTATATGGCGAAGTGCCCCCTGAAGGGGTTACGGTAGCCATCCCATTACACAAGCCAAAACACGTGGAATTTGTGCTATCCATAATAGTGGCTGTCAATAAAGCGGGTTCATTAATGGCAACTGTATCATAAATTGTATCGGGAACAGCGTCAATTACTCTCACAATATAAATGCCTGCGCATAAGCTATCGGCTATTGAATCTATTTGGGCGAACGGATCATCCCAGAGATAGGTATATGGTGCAGTGCCTCCTGAAGGGGTTGCCGTGGCAGAACCATCGCAATAGCCATTGCAGGTTGCATTAGCTGTATTTGTAATTAATACACTTAACGGCTGGGCAAATAAGCAGTTAATACTTAGGATGAAAACAGCCATGACTAAAAGTTGCTTTCGCCATGATGAATATTTCACGCCACATGGAACTGCCCGCATTCCACTACGCCCGCCTGCCAGCTTGTCCCAGCCTGTCCCGTACCCAAAGGGTCGGGATACCAAAGATCGGGAAACAAAGTGGCGGGCAGGCAAGCACAACTTCATAAATATCACGGAGTTTGCATTCAGAAATGTAGATATGGTGGACATTTTCGTAGTACTTTGACAAAGAAATTGGTTGTGACCCGTACACGTTATGGTAATTAACCAGTGCTGCTCAAGAAAACAGAAAAACTTCTGCAATTGTTGCGAGTATTGAATAAAAAAATGTCAAGCCCTTTAATATCCTTCTTTTAATACACAGAAACAGAGTAGTGTTACCACCGTATATACGCCTATAATTTTTTAATCTTAAAAATGCCATTATTGCAGTTATAATCAGATGGTTAATAATGTATAATGCTATAAATTGCAGTAAATCATTTTGTATGAATAAAGTAAGGAACATTAAACAATTAAGGATTAAGTATATCTATTTCTTCTCTTTACACTTCTTTTCAATATATTCAATTACCTCTCCGGCTGTAGCAATGTCCAGAGCCTCATTGTCATCAACGACAATATCAAATTCCTTTTCAAATTCCACAAGAAGCTCTACGATATCAAGACTATCAAAACCTAAATCATCTGAAAATTTTGTTTCAAGTGTAATGTTTTTTTCGTCCACACCTGATTTTTCCGCAATGATTGATTTTATTATAGTTACGACATCTTTCATAACCTTATCTATTTAAAAAAATCAATTTGTTAGTCTTTAAAACTCGAGAAGTGATATAGTATGATTAATATTATCAGAACCCCAAAAGGAAAAGCTCAAGAGATAATACCCGGGTGAGTAGCCCAGGCTACCTGCACTGAACTGATAAGAATGTTGACCGGATATCTGCAGTTCATTGGCTATTGTTTGTACTTTAATGCCGTATTGGTTGTAGACTTCTATTAGAACAAAGCCATCTTCAGGTAAGGTGTATTGTACGTTCGTGTAGCCGGAATAGGGATTTGGAGAAGCAGATAACTCAAACTGAAAAGTTCCGGAACTATCGGTTATGGAGCTGTCTGGATCGGTTATGGAACTGTCTGGATTCGTATTGTCACAGGGCCCTTCATAGTCTCCGTGTGCCAAATGAGCGTCCAGGGCATTGGGGCTGATGCAGATCGTGTGGGCATTGGAAGGATTTCCATGGGGTATGTGGCATATCTCTATTTTATCATTATTACAAGGAGGTGTATTATCATCATCTCCGTCATCATCATCCCCAACTAAATATTCATTGGATATCTCTGCACCACTAAGAGAAGTAACATTTCCATTAAAAAAACCAAACATCAATAGTGCAAGAAAAAATGCCCTTAATTTAATAGGGAAAATTTTTGGCTTATCCCAGGCTCGTGTAAATATTAGTTTTTTCATAACACATTCCTTTCTTTTTGGTTTTGATCCATTCATTTTTACGTATGCTTCAAAAATATGTTATGATATTTATGTAGTCTAATATCTAATTGTTTTGTAGGTGATTGTACTACATTACAATTATTTTCTCTCTAATTCAAAATCATAAGTTACCCCCTCCCCATCTTTAGGAATTGTTGAAATGTCAGAAAACCTGTCAATATAGCCCTCTTTAGTAATGTAAAGTGAATAATCTCCATCTTGCGAAATCTCAAATGAAAATCCGCCGGTTTCAGATGTTTTAATTTCTTTTATTACATCGGCTTCCTTAAACAATTTTACCGATACATCTTTAATGCCTGCCCCATTGCTCGTCACAACACCTTCTAATTTTATTGAACCGGTTTCTTTTACAGCGGGTGATATTTTAGCAATCTCTTCTTCGGGAACAGTTATTTCTTCTTCTATAATTTTAGTTTCTTCAACGCCGGCTTCTTCCTTGAATATTTGTTCATCCTCATCCTCTGCTTCAGGTATCATTTCTTCATCTTGTTGTATCTCTTCTTCTATAATTACCAAATCTTCAGGTAAAGTATCTGTTGTTGGTATGGTGACGGTTAAAATTGTATCGGAAATTGTTTCTGTTACAATGGAAGTATCCGGAGGAATGGATTTTACCTCTAAATCTTCAGATACTGTGTCTGTTGATATGGTATCAGTAAAAATTGTATCAGATGGCGCTTCTGTTACTATGGAAGTATCTTCAACGGGAGAAGGGATGGATTTTGCCTGTATATATTCCTGTAAAGAATCTTTAGTTTGTAAATCTTCCGGTAAGGAATCAATAGAAGCAATTATCTCTTCAATTATTGGTTCTATTATTTTTTTTCTACCAGGTTCCAATATAATATTATAACTGAACATAATTTCGTGTGAGCCATTGTTGTAGGATGCCAGTTCAGAAATAGTATAATCGTATGAATATCCTAATTTTATTTTATCTTTAAAACTGTATTGCAAAAGGAAAACTATTGCATCTCCTGTTCTATATGAACCGCCAATAGTGAGCATGTTTTTATATATAGCGTTTATATTCATGTCTATTTGAATTGGCGAAGATGAAATATATTTTACAAGAAATGACGGCTCAATTTTGATGTTTTCGCCTGTATTGATGCTATATCCGCCCGTTAATAAAGAATGTCTGGATAATTGTGCAATAAGTGTTCTGTCATTTTCTGTATATCCTGTATAATTTAATTTGTTTTCAAGAAGGTGATATAAGGAAACCCCCAAGTAAAATTTGTCAGAATGATAATATATTCCAAATGCGGCATCGGGAGTCATGATGCTTTCTTTGTTTAATGGGAGTGCGTTATCTAACTGGTCTGTTCTTCTTAAGTTTGGGAAGTCAATTGATTGATTAAATATTCCTCCTTCCAGTCCAAAGGATAATTTTCCTTTAGCGAAATTTAAATGGTATGAATAGATAGCTGAGATGGAGGTTTGCCCCGTTACCACTATTTTATCATGAATTACCTTTAAGCCAATACCCATGGATTTGGTTTGTATGGGTGCATGAATACTGAAGATATGTGTTTCCGGTGCGCCATCTATCCCTATTAATTGCTGCCTGTATGCTAATGAGCCGTTGATTATATTTGAATTTCCTGCATAAGCGGGATTTATGATCAATCTATTGAACATATATTGGCTGAACAAAGGATACTGTTGAGCAGAAGCACTTTCCAAAAAGATTGTAAAACTTATTATTAATATTCCAATGAATTTTTTCATCCTTTTATTTTGGATTTTATTTATTTCACCTGTGAATCATTACATAACCCTGACATTTTTCCTTACCAAGATCAATTATATAAAAGTAAGAGCCGTCTGGTAAGCCCTCTCCTCTATTTGATTCGCCCTTCCAGTCATTAGAATATGAGCCCGTACTGAAAACTATGTTGCCCCAGCGATTAAAGATCGTTAATTCATTTCCGGGGAAAATATCTAAATTGGGAATTTCAAACTGATCATTTTTGCCATCCTCATTAGGGGTGATCACCTGCGGGATGGGTTCGATAGTTTCACAATCACAAAATTCAACTCTAACAATTATTGTATCAGTCTTAAAGCATGCCAGGTTTGTAACGGTAACCGTATAAGTGGTGGTTGATATTGGGCTGACTTCAGGGCTTTGGCAATCAGTACAGCTTAGTTTAACGGACGGGCTCCAGTTGTAAAAATTTCCGCCACTTGCATTCAAAGTGATGCTTTCACCTTCGCAAACAGTGGTGTCGTTTCCCGCATCAGCGGTTAGTGGCAGAGTATCAGCAACAATAATAACAGAGCCGGTATCGGAACATCCATTGGCATCTGTAACAATTACCGTTTCAACTCCCCCGCATAAGCTATCTGCTGTTATTGTGGTATCGTAATTAGACCATAAATAAATATAAGGAAGTGTGCCCCCTGTTGGAGCTACTGTCGCATATCCATCACAAGCTGCACCACAGACAGCAGCACTATCGGTTATTTCTGCTATTAATAATGGGGGTTCAGTAATCATTACACTATCAATAGCAATACAGCTATTAGCATCCGTAACAGTGACGGAATATGTTCCGCCACATAAGCTGTCGGCAGTAGGGGTGGTATCTCCATTTAACCATGAATATGTATAAGGCGAAGCGCCTCCGGTAGCAGTTACTGATGCTTCTCCATCACATCCACCATAACACGGTACATTTATAATATTAGTGATAGCGGATGTTAAAACCGGTGGTCCTGTGATTGTCACAGTTACGATTGTGTCACAGCCATTAACATCGGTAATTGTTACTGAATTTACCCCTATACACAGACTATCGGCAAATGAATCTGTCTGTGAACCGGGATTATCCCAGAAATAAGTATATGGAGATATGCCACCTGATACCATGACGGTTGCCGTTCCATCACATACTCCACCACAGCTTGCCCCTGTACTGTCATTAATGGTTGCTGTTAATAATGGCGGTTCAGTAATAATTACACTATCCATTGCTAAACAATTATTCGAGTCTATTATAGTGATAAAGTATATTCCGGGTGCCAATCCCGTTACACTATGTGTTGTGTCAATTGAACCTAATAGGGTATCACCACTCGTCCACATATAATCAAAGGGCTGGATACCGTTGGTTAAGCTCACTGTTGCACTTCCGCCTGTATCACCAAAACAACTTATGCCTGTATTCCATGTAATACTGGCTGAAAAAGTCGCTGGTTCATTGATGTTAATAGGAGGTGTGGTAATGAAACAGCCATCATTATCAATAACTACTGCAAGGTAATTTCCGGCACATAAACCGGATATTGTTGAATCTGTTTCCCCGGGTATTGAGTCTGGAATAGATAAATCAATCCATGTATAGAAATATGGTGGCGTTCCTTCTGAAGCCGACACTGTTGCTTCTCCATTACAATCACCATTGCACTGAACATGTTCTACATTAGTAATATTTGCATCCATGTTTGATGTATCCCTGATAGAAACGCTGTCAATAACCGTGCATCCATTGGAGTCAGTTACGAGTATCCAATAATCCCCTATTCCTAAACTATCTGCGGTTGCCGTATCCGGTTGGGACACTGGCCCCCACAGGTAAGTATATGGAGGGGTACCGCCTACCGGTGTAGCTGTTGCAGTTCCGGCAGGTAATCCATTACATGAAACATGAGTTGTGTCTGTTATGCTCACTGTTAATTCTGCCGGCTCATTGATCATTATTGAAGATACTGTGAAACAGCCATTGGCATCGGTTATAGCCACATAATAAGTGGTACCTGCACATAAACCTGTTGCTGTTGTATCTGTCTGTGCAAGAGGATTATCCCATAAATAAGCATAAGGCGGTGTTCCTCCTGACGCTGTTACTGTCGCTGTTCCATCACATATACCATAGCAGGAAGCGTCTGTACTATTAGTAATACTTGAGGTAAATATAGGTGGTTGGGTAATTGTTAAAGGTGTTGTAGTAATACATCCATTATTGTCGGTAATTACAGCATTGTAATTTCCGGCACATACGCTGACTATTATTGAATCTGTTTCTCCGGGGATCGGTACCCCGAGTGAATCCTCCCATGAATATGTATAAGGAAGCGAGCCGCCCGACACCGTTACTGTAGCTAGTCCATCACATACCCCGGCACAGCTTGTGTTTGTTGTATCGCTTATAGCGGATGTTAAGTTGTCAGGGCCGGTAATTATTACACTTAATGTTGAATAACAACCATTTGCACCAGCTACTGTTGCCGTATAAGTTCCTGCACATAAACCGGTGGCTGTTGAATCAGTTTGAGCTGGTGTTGTATCCCATGTGTAAGTATATGGCGGGATACCCCCTGCAGGTGTCGCTATTGCAGCACCTGTACATATATCACCACAATTAATATGAGTAGTATCAGTGATGCTTACTGATAATGCAGATGGTTGTGTTATTGTAATGGTAGCCGAATCGGCACAACTGTTTGAATCATTAACAATGACTTTATAAGTACCGGCAGGCAAGCCGGCAGGATCAGCGATGCTATCGCTAAGAGCGATAGTATCGCTTAACGTCCATGAATAAGTATAAGGAGCAACACCACCAATAGCAGTGGCTGTAACAGTGCCAGTTGAATCCCCGTTACACAGTACATTTGTTGAGTCGGTGATGTTTACAGATAAGATGGTTGGCTGTGTTATTGTAACGGTAGCTGAATCAGTGCAACTATTGGAATCATTAACAATGATGGTGTATGAACCGGCAGAGACGCTTTGTAGGGCGTCTGTACTATCCCCGTTGTCCCATGAATAAGTATAAGGAGGAATACCTCCAGCAGCAGTGGCAGTAGCAGTTGCAGTTGAATCTCCGCTACACAGCACATTTGTTGAATCGGTGATGCTGACAGAGAATAAAGTTGGCTGCACTAATATTACTGAAGCTGAATCTGTACAACCATTTGAATCATTAACAACTACTTTATAAGTGCCAGCGGATAAACCGGCAGGATCAGCGATGCTATCGCTAAGAGGGATTGTATCGCTTAACATCCATGAATAAGTATAAGGAGGAATACCTCCGGTAGCAGTGGCTGTAGCAGTGGCAGTTGAATCTCCGTTACACAGCACATTTGTTGAGCCGGTGATGCTGACAGATAAGGTGGTTGGCTGTGTTATTGTAACAGTTGCTGAATCTGAACAGCTATTAGAATCATTAACAATGACTTGATAAATTCCGGCAGGCAAACCGGTAGGATCAGCGATGCTATCGCTAAGAGCGATAGTATCGCTTAACGTCCATGAATAAGTATAAGGTGGAGTTCCTCCAATAGTAGCAGGAAAAGCGATTGACCAGTCAACTAATATTCCATCCCAACCTAATGCATTGTCATATATGATCAAGCTCCAATCACCATTGGGATTAATTGTGCCTCCACCGATAGCGCTAAAAGTTGTAGCATTTGAGGTAACAGAACCACATATTGTTCCTAAAAATCCTTCGGGGCGGAAGCTTCCTGTAAAAGGAGCCGGTTGACCAACAACAGAAAGCGCTGCTCCATCCCAAAATACCGTATTTGTAAAATTATCGCCATTTCCTCCTTCATACAGAACCAAATTGAGGACATCACCATTAGGCGCTGCAATATATACTATCAGATCATCATCCCAATCATGTGTTATATTTATTTCAACCTTAATATCACTTGTGAAAATATTGCCTGAATACCCACTGATGGTTTGTGTGCTTGTTACAATATTGGCACATCCGTTAATAATATTGGCTCCGGGAGCGGTTGTAAATGTTTGTGCAGTATTTCCGCCATTAGGAGTAACCGTTGCAGAGCCGGAAGAATCTCCATTGCACAAAATATTTGTGGAATTTGTTATGCCCGCATATAATATATTTGGTTGGGAAATAGTAACGGTGTCATAAGCTGTATCCGGGACAGCATCAATCACCCTTACCGGGTAAATACCCGCACACAAGCTATCAGCAATTGAATCTGTTTGTGCCAAAGGATCATCCCATAGGTACGTATAAGGTTGCGTACCCCCGGCAGGAGTTGCTGTAGCTGAACCATCGCAAAAGCCATTACAGGTTGCAATAACAGTATCTGTAATTGACACACTTAATATCTGGGCAAATAAGAAGTTAAAGCTTAGAATTAAAACTGCTGAAATAAAAAGTTTTTGGGACATCATAAAAAAATAATCTAAACGTAATTTTTCTTTTTTACGATTTTTAAAAAATATTGTTCCATTAATATTTTTGTTCTATTTGAAAAAGCTCAAAAATGTTTGTAATTTTGTGTTAAATATTTTGAAATGAAAAATATAAAAATTATAGAGAAAATATCAAACGACATTATTCGGAATATGATTGACCGTATCAGAAAAGTTGCTGAACCTGAAAAGATCATCCTTTTCGGCTCTTATGCTTATGGGGTACCCAATACAAAAAGTGATATTGATATACTGGTTATTATGAAAAGCGATCTTCCACGATATAAACGTTCAATACCCATTTCATCGGCACTGTCAAAAATAATGTTACTAATGGATATAGTGGTCTATACTCCACAGGAAGTTGAAGAATGGAGTGAAGTACCCATGGCATTCATTACATCAATTATAAAAAATGGAAAAGTGATATATGAAAAAAACAAACGATGATCTGGTGAAAAGCGGTTGAAATTGCTGAGAAAATAAAAAATTTTGTGTTACAACGACTGCCAGATAATTTATTTAATCCACCTGTTGATCTTGGATAAACAGAGGTCCAGTGTGCATGTCAAATGTCCTTTTTTCGAATAAAGTATAGATAATGGAAACAGGTTTACGAAAAAATAAACAAGTTGACAGTAGGCTCCAGTACGGTCGTTCCTCCCTGCGGTGTAAACAGTAAGCAATTTGTTTTTTTTTTTGCCAACTGCATACTGTCAACTGTCAACTTGTTTATTTATGGCGCTTATTATTTCTTCTATTTCTGCCTCTTTCAACAAATAATCAACTGCTCCGGTTTTAAACATTTTCTTTTTAATCATCTCTTCATCATACAATGAAAACCCAATGACCTTTACTGATGGATAATTTTCCGTAACCAATTTGGTTGCTTCAATTCCATTCATATACTTCATCCTGAAGTCCATTAAAATTACATCAACTTCATTATTCTTTAAAAATCCCAACACTTCATTGCCATCGTTACATTCCCCTGCAACTTGTATGTGAGAGTAGCCAGAAAGCGCCATCTTAATCCTTTGCCGGATTGCTTTATTATCATCAACTAATAAAACTTTAATCATTAATTTTGTGATTTATATAAATAGTTATATTTCCTTAATACAGCAAAAACAGGGTCTTATGTTTCCTTTTTTTGTAGGACAACAGATATTTTTTTTGTAAGTGTTTTCCTACAAAATGGTAATAGTTACTAAATAATAAGAACGGAACTTTGTAAATTGATAAAAAAAATATTTAAAATTGAGTTAATTATAAATAAGGTAATGTTGCTGGGTACTGGTTACTGGGTGCTGGGTGGTATGTGTTGGTTCCGGGTTTGAGTAAAAAATCAACAACCCAGAACCCAGCGCCCAGAATCCAGTATCTGATTATTAAATTGAAACCATTGATTATCAGTATTATATAAAAAGTTACCGAACTATCGTAAGATAAACACCCATATAAATAATAGACGTAACCTTACAAAATTTAAAGATTATATCTTACAAAACAAAAGCAACTTTATACTTTTATATTCGTCATAGTTAGAAAAGGTCTTTATTAAAAAAGAGATGTTAGCTTTCTAAATGTTAAGCCAAGGTTATGTTGATACTTTTCATCACCAATCCACCAGCTGGCGGAGGCTTTGTCCTGACTTTTAGTTAAACTCCCCGCCAGCTGGCGGGGAGTTAGGGGTGAATGCAGGAGATAAATTTTTTATTCGAAAACGTATCTTTGATACGATACAAGTAAGGACATAGATTTATTAATTGATAAAAAAAACAATATAGTGAGTAAATTCTGATACTAAAATTAAATATGTTTAATAAACAATTATATAAATACCTCATATTTCTCTGCGCGATCTTTTTTGTTTTTATAAAAGATGCCTCAGCTTCTCATGCACTTGGGGCAGATATCACCTATGAGTG
>JBDRNO010000206.1:0-12424 GCA_043811005.1 Bacteroidota bacterium
CTGAATCTGATGAAACAGGAGGTAAAACAATATCTGATATATTTCTTTTATTCTTCTTTGATGAGAATAGTCGCGAAAAAAAAGAATTCTTAGGAGTTTCCGTTTTTTGTTCGAAATTATTTTTTGAAATGGTTTTATTAATATTTATTTTTTGAATTAATTGCAAAATCACATCATGCGAATTATCCTCTGTTTTTAATTCAATATATTCACTGAATAAATCAATCCTTCTTATAATGAGTTTTTCCAATGTGTCAATCTGCGTTGAGAAAATTTGATTAGCTTTTGCCTGATTCATATCAACAATTCCACCTTTGGCAGACAACCAAAGTAAGGTGTCCAGCCGTGTGTTCAGGTAATTGATATAGTTTTCATAACTGAGCAGATAAGCTGTATCACGGGTAATAGTATATGCTTTTACATTTGCTTCTGCACCATAAAGACAACCGGATATTTCTTTTAAATTGATGAGTTTAATACTCGGCTCCAGTATAGCTGATACAGTTTCAGATAATTGGGAAAGTTTATTATGGGTTATTTTTATAGCAATGAAAAATAAAACAGCAATGATACCAAATCCAACAACCACTTTCAAAATAATTCTACGAACATTCTGAAGATTAATTTTATCATGATTAATTTGCTTCAGGATGATATTTTTAAATTTTCTCATTTACGGAATTATTATCAAGTTAATAGGATTGTAAAATATATATACCATTTCATATTGATAATTTACATCACATTAATCCGGCGCATCAGTTCCTCTTTATAGGTAATGCCGATGGGGATGTATTTTTTAGTGTGTTCAATCATTATTGTATTATCGTCTATGATTTTAATTTTCTCAATGCTGACAATGTACGACTTATGCATACGCACAAAATCGTAAGCCGGTAGTTTATCCATAATGTTTTTAAGTGTTGAACGGATTCTGAAGCTTTCATCCGATAAATTGATTACCACGTAATCCTTCAATCCTTCAATGAAAAAAATTTCGTTTATTTTTATTGGTACTATGTGTCCGTTTGATTTTGCAAATAATATTCCATCCGTAGCTCTATTCTTAATAATTGAGTAATAAAGATCCCTTTCCTTAAGTATCTGAAATTCTTTTTTGTGCTTATGCAGCGCTATTTCAATGGCTATTTGCAGGTCTCTTTTTTCAAAGGGTTTGATAATATAACCGAATGGTTCGGCGATTTTTGCCATTTTGAGGGTTTCCTCATCAGCATAAATAGTTAGAAAAATTACGGGGATATGCAGGTTTTTATAGATTTTTGCCGCCGCCTCAATACCGGTCATTTCACCTTTCAGCATGATGTCCATTAACACCAAATCGGGTATCAACTCCTGGGCTTTATTCACTGCATCTTGCGCTTCAGATGAAATTCCCATCACATTATAGCCCAACTTTTGCAGACATTGGGATATAAGTTTTACCGTAACGGCATCATCCTCTACAATTAAAATATTTGCTTTTGTCATGAAATACAGATTTATTTCTTCTTTCCTTGATGTGTTGTGTTCCATTTAATATTCCCGGAGGAAATCCGCCAACGGAGGAACCAGGACTTAGCCCAAGGTCACCGGTAATTGTAGTTGCGCCTGTGCTTGTAACAGATGAGCCCGATAGAACAGCGAAGTTGGATGCCCCTACGAGTGACACTGTTCCATGCACGGTGGTTTGAACGGGAATTACAATTGAATTTGTTGAATTTACCGGGGCAACATCATCCTTTTTTTTGCATCCGGCAATTAATACAACCGTTACTATTGCAAGGGTTGTTAATAATTTTAACTTTTTCATTTTGTTTGCCCTTTCGGGCCTTATTTAGCTGGGAATTAATTTTCACAACAGGACAAAGGTGCGTTCCTTAATTGCGGTATGTGTTACACAACTCTGTAAATAAGTTGCATCATTCACACATTTTGATTTCGATAATAAATCCTGATTGCTACGGGACCGTGATTTGTTTTATTCCACAACCTAAAAGAAGAAAGAGAATCACAGAAGGCATTTTGGTCTTTGTTGCGCTTATATTAAACAAATATGTAATCAGCAGCAAAGAACAAAATGTAATTATTATGGCAGTTGTCATTAGATGAAAAGTATTCAGTAGTGATTTAAAAAGAAAAGATGAGGTAGTTAATTACCACACACTACTGGTTACTCAATCGGCCGAATACAGTATCAAGAGAAGTTTTTAATTTCTCTATAGATCCTTCCACAGCTTGCTCAGGGGTGTTTGCACGATGGGTAACTGCAATTGGTTTTAAGCCTCTTGGCCGGGCTTCTATCATACATTTTATATCATTCCGGCCATCTTTATTACCGTCCTGGTCTGAAATATGAACTTCCACACGTGTCAGGTGAGAACTGAATCTGCTCAGTTTTTCTGTTATTAAGGCGATTAGCGGTGCGCTGAGTTTATCGCCTCCTGATATGTTATGACCCGTATTAAATTCGATTTTCATAGGAATAATTTTGCATTATTTAGTGCTTTTTCACAGATTTCCCGTAATAATCATATAGGTTTTTCTCATAAACCTCATTTACCGGCTCTTTAGGGTTGAAGTCAGGTGCATTCTTTACCTCTTCAGTACTTAAACTAACAGTTATGGTTTTATCCAGATAGCTTATTTCCTCGGTCCAGGTTACTGCAATGATTACCTTCTTGCTCCAGGGCTGGAGTTTATGAGTGTCCACAATGGTGGATATCACGCTCCAGTCGCTACTGTCAATCAACAAATCTTCGATATGTCCTAATTTTCCGTCTGAAGTTAGTACCTCGTAGCCAATTAGTTCATTGTAGCTGCGAAGATTCGTGTCAATATCCGCCTCACGAATTATTTTACCTGGCATGCGCACCGGTTCTGCAGGAACCAAATAATTACCCGTTATTCCCGGTATTGCATTGAGAGGATAATAGTCACGCGACCAGTAATCACTTATGTGGTAATTCCTGTTTATCAATTCTTCGTACTTCCGCGAAACGGGCAAGTTCTCTTCAATCGCAGGGCATCGTTCCAAATCAGCCTTGCTTAGTTCTACCTCGAAATGCTGTTTATTCCAGTCTGTTTCTTTTAAAAACATACTCGGTATCAACACTCTTCTACCGACAAACAGGCCGCCAAGATCTACATCAACATAACGAAGTACCCAACGATCCTCGTCAAGTAAGTAGTCTTTTATCCGGCCCATGGAGCCGTCAGTTGTTTCAATGTGGTATCCCAGGAGTTCTCTTAAGCTCAATTTCATATTAGTTGTTTTTGTAGTATTTAAGAATTAGGCAATGATTACAAAACAAAGGTGAGGATAGTTACCTCACAAAGTGTTACACAATTATCGGGATTTATTACACATATCACATGTTTTCGGATTTTTAATCATTAAAATCCCTTTCAAAATAAACCCGTTCGTTTACAGTATTGACAATTATGGTTTAACCACAGTACTTCCTTCTATTGTTACTGCTGCAATTCGGGCCAATAATCTACCTTCTATTGTTGCCCCTGTATTTAACGAAATAGACTGATCAGCCATTATAGTTCCTTTAAATACCGATGTAGTTCCTAACGTTGCAGAAGTACCAACTTGCCAAAAAATATTAGATGCCAATGCTCCTCCGCTAAGAATGACTTTACGTCCTGATGTTGTAATAAGTGTAGAAGCAATCTGTACAATAAAAACAGCATTTGCGTTACCTACTGCATCAAAAGTAAGATCTCCTGACGAAATTTCAAGTGATCCACTTGATTTATAAAGTCCGGGAGTAAGTGTTAACCCACCGATATTTCCAGCAAGAAGCACCATGTCTGTTGATGTACGGCCGGCTGCATCGTTATAGGCGGTAGTTAAATCGCCTTTAGCAGCGGTAAGTCCAACAGCATTGGGTACTGAACCTGCCGGGCCGGAAGCGTCTACCGTATAAACTATTCCTGTTATTTCTTCTTCACCAAATCCACTGATATAACTACCGGCAGCCGGACTTAATCCAATATTGCCAGTAACTGCAGATGTTGGAACGTTTGATATCAATGAACCGGCAAGTATGGCATAGTCAGCTGATGATTGAAGATTAACCGCTGCCTGAACGGTGGTTTGAACCGGTATTACTATTGGAGTTGGCGTAGGATCTGGTGTGGGCTCTATTTTGTCTTTTTTACACCCGGCAATTAACGCAACCGATACTATTGCAAGGGTTGTTAATAGTTTTAACTTTTTCATTTTGTTTGCCCTTTCGGGACTTGTTAAGTTGTGAATTAATTTTCACAACAAGACAAAGGTGCGTTCCTTAATTGCGGTCTGTGTTACACAACTTTGTAAATAAGTTGCATCATTCACACATGGGAACAGAAGGGGCGGTTGCAAGAATGAGAGATTATACCCTCTCCATATACCAGTTCAGTTCCTTTTCCATTTTTTTGTAACGGAAAATGGTGGTGATGATTTTTTGTAAGCGCACGAAGGCGGTTTCGCTTTTTACAACATAATCAAAAGCACGGTGGTGCATACAGTTTATCGCAACTTCAATTTTATCCTGACCGGATAGCATCACAACGGGAATATCCGGATTGAAAGCTTTTATTTTATCCAATGTTTCCATTCCGTTCATCGCGTTTTTATCAATGCCGTCAAGAAGATAATCTAAAATGATTACATCAGGGTTGTGTGATAAATTCTCTATGCAAAGTTCGCCTGTTGCATAAGTTTCAATGGTAAAATCAGCATGCTGGAGGAATTCAATTTCTAATGATTTTAAAAACAATGCATCGTCATCTACCAGGAAAAGTTTTATTTTTTCGTTTTTCATAAATTAGTATTTTTAATCGTATTAAACTCTTCTTCTAATTCTTTACATGCCTGCGCACAAACGTTTTCAATCTGTAAAACCAGGTCAGGTATTCTATCTGTCTGTTGCCGGGTGCTTGCATATTCCTTAACTTTTTTTGCCATATTTTCAAAATCCGAACTGATACCCATTATTGCAAATGAGGGTATCATTTTATGCACTGCCGCTTGCAATAAATTCCAGTCCTTATCCCGGAAGCTTTGTTTCATAGTACTGATTAAAGGCGGGGTTTGTTCCAGATAAAGCGAGATCATTTCCATCATCAGTTTTGGGTCGGACTTAGTGCGGTGGATTAAATATGCAAGGTCAATACATTTTAACTTTACACTATGGCCGTTTCCATTCACAGCGGGCTCATTGATTTTTATATGTGCGGGCTTTTTTACCAACCCGACTATTTTACTGTACAATAATCCCTCATCAAACGGCTTAGGGATATAATCATTCATGCCAACGGCTTTGCATTTTGCTAAATCAACGGTGGTTACATCGGCAGTTAAAGCAATGATGGGTATTTTTGAATTCATTGTGTTCCGGATGTGTTTTGTACATTCAAACCCATTCATTTCGGGCATCTGCAAGTCCATCAAAATAATATCATAATTGTTTTTCTGTAATTTTTCTATTGCTATTTTTCCATTCTCTGCTATATCGCGTTCAAATCCGAAATCATCCAATAGTGTTTTCATCAGTAATTGATTGAATGCAATGTCTTCAACTACCAATACTTTTATATTTTTAATTTCCGTATCCAATTCCACTATTCTTGTTTCTAATTCAGCTTTTTCCTTTGTTTTCAGAAAACTTAATATAAAACTAAAAGTAGAGCCTTCACCAACTTTACTTTTCACACTAATGGTTCCACCCTGTGGTTCCACTAGTTGCTTAACAATGGAAAGCCCTAATCCCGTTCCCCCATACAACCTTGCAGTGTCGCTGGTTGCCTGCTGAAAGTTTTCAAAAATATTTTCTATTTCATTTGCCGGTATTCCAATTCCGGTATCCGTAACTGCAAATTCAATGGTTGCTTTCTCTTCATCTTCATTCAGCAAACGAACACTTACCGTAATTTTTCCTTTGGTTGTAAACTTTACTGCATTACTCACAAGATTTAAAATAATCTGGTGCAAACGAACCGGGTCGCCAACCAACACCTCAGGAATTTTGTCGTCATATTCTTTAACCAACTCTAAATTCTTTTCCTGAATATTTGTCTCAAACAAATGAAGCATGTCCGAAATGGATAAGGTCATTTTGAAAGGTGTTTGCTCAAATGTCATTTTCCCTGCATCTACTTTTGCCAGATCGAGTATGTCGTTAATGAGTACGATTAATGCATCTCCACTCATTTTCATGGCTTGTAAATATTCTTTTTGTTTTGCCGACAAATCTGTTTGCAACAGCACTTTTGTAAATCCGATAATCGCATTCATTGGTGTGCGGATTTCATGACTCATGTTAGACAAAAATTGCTGCTTTGCTTTCACTGCCTCTTCTGCCTGCTTGCGCTCATATTCAAGCTCATATTCGTGTATGGCTCTTTTAATTGCAGGAACCAGCCGCTCAAGTTTGTTTTTAAGCACGTAATCAGTAGCCCCGTTTAACATCGCATTAATAGCTGCATCTTCTCCAATTGCTCCTGAAACAAATATAAATGGTATGTGAGAATATTTTTCTTTTACAACTCTTAATGCTTCGTTGCCATTGTAATTGGGCAGGTTGTAATCACATAAAATGATGTCAACTTTTTCAGTATCCAGAATATTAATAAAATCTTTTTCGTTGTCAGCCAAAAAATAATCATGCCCGATTCCTCCACTTTCAATCAAAGCGTGTATTAATTCAGAATCCTTTAAAGAATCTTCAATGTGTAATATTCTTATTTTTTTATTCATAGATTCAGTCTCCAATAGTGGCTTAAAAAATTAATCTGATTACACTTGTGACGATGGCGTTTGATTAATGACAGCCCAAAATTGTCCTAACACTTTGATTGCATCAATGAATTGAGCAATATCAACAGGCTTAACCACGTAAGAATTAGCGCCTAGTTTGTAACTTTCTACCAGGTCTCTTTCTTCGCGGGATGATGTTACCATGATAACCGGAATTATCTTAAATTTAGGATTGGAGCGGATGTGTTTAAGCGCTTCTATTCCATCCATCTTAGGCATTTTTATATCTAAAAGTATAACAGCGGGATTGCCATATTCACGGTCAGCAAATTTGCCACGTTTATACAAATAGTCCAATGCCTCTTCCCCGTCTTCTGCAACATCAACTTCGTTAGCCAGATTTTTTTCAGCAAGGGCAGCGATTACTAGCTCAATATCTTTAGGGCTATCGTCCACAATAAGGATTTTTTTGATCTCTACATTCATGATTTTATTTTTAATTAATGGTTATTAAGATTCGGTTTACTGAAGAAAAATGTGGCTCCTTTGCCGACTTCACTTTCTGCCCAACATTTTCCGCCATGCCTCACTACGATTCTATTCACATTAGCAAGGCCAATCCCGATCCCCTCGAAATCTTTGGTTTTATGCAGCCGCTGGAAAACTCCGAATAGTTTATCTGCAAACTTCATATCAAATCCGGTTCCGTTATCTTTGATATAAAATATTATTTTATCATTCTCGATTTTACCTCCAATTTCAATTACTGCTTTTTCTGCGTTTCGGGAATATTTCAAAGCGTTGGAGATAAGATTAACCCAAACCTGATTGATTAAATTTTCATCACCCCATACATTAGGAAGGTCTGATATATTTATTTCAACATTTCTACCAACTAATTCATCGTTGAAATTTTTAAGTACCCGGGTTACCATTTTTTTTGAATTAATTTTTGTTCGTTGCAGTTCGGTTCTGCTCAATCGTGAAAATGTCAATAATGCATCAATAAGATCCCCCATTTCATGGGATGACTCTGAAATGGTGTTCAAATATCTTAACCCTGTTTCGTCCAGTTGAGTAGAATTATTTTTAATCAGTAAGTCAACAAAACCGCCAATATGCCTCAGGGGTGCCCGCAGATCGTGAGAGACGGAATAGCTGAATGCTTCGAGTTCTTTATTTGCAGCTTCCTGCTTTTCTTTCTCTTCGTTTTGAAAAACAAGTTCTTTGTTGGCAATGATTAACTCCGATGCCCGTTTTTCTTTTTCTTCGTTTTGAAAAGCAAGTTCTTTGTTGGCAATGATTAACTCCGATGCCCGTTTTTCTTTTTCTTCGTTTTGAAAAGCAAGTTCTTTGTTGGCAATTTGTAACTCTATTGCCCATTTTTGCTCAGCAATATCTCTTGCCACTACAACTGCACCAAGCACATTTCCTCTATCATCTTTATAAACCGATCCGTTGAATAATACATCCGTAAGCTTGCCGTTTTTATGGCGAAACGTAAGGGGAGAATCGGCAATAGATCCTTTTGCAAACACTTCCTGGTAAACTTCACGTGCTTTTTGTGGTTCGGTGAAATAATCGAAGAAATTGGAACCTGTAAGTTTTTTACGTTCTATGCCGGTAATGTTCACCTTTGCCTGATTCATGTCAGTAATCCTGCCTTCAGGACTGATGACAATCAACGGATCCATGCTCGCCTCTATCAAACTTCTGGCGTAATGAGATTCATGCGTCTTTGTTCTTTTCATTTTATTTATTTTATGACACTTTCGTAAAGATTAATTTACATTAATTAAGTATTTGGATTTCCAATTTCTTCAATCGGGCTTCTCCTTTTATCTTTCAATTGTTTGAAATGTGAAGGGGAGAGCCCTGTCATTTTTTTAAATTGATTGGATAAATGCGCCACGCTGCTGTAATTCATCTTCCATGCAATTTCCGAAATGCTTAACTCATCATAAATGATTAATTCCTTTATTCGTTCAATTTTATGTGCAATTATAAATTGTGCGATAGTAGTTCCCTGCACTTCCGAAAATAAATTTGCCAAATAGGTATAATCATGATTTAATTTTTTGCTTAGGTAATCAGAAAAATTTGTTTTAATTATTTCATCATCTGTATGGTGAACCATTTCAACAATTGCATTTTTTATTTTTTCAATAAGCATTGCTCTTTTATCGTCCATTAACTCAAGCCCTGAAATGAGTAAGCCACATTTAAGTTGCTCCCTTTGTTCAGCAGTAATGCTTTCCATAATCTCCACCTCGCCCAAATCAACAACGATGAAATGCAGTCCAAGTTTTTTCAACTCTTCCTTTACCGCCATTTTGCAACGGGCGCTAACCATGTATTTGATGTATATTTTCAAATAAATTCTCTTTTAAAAATAGGTTCAGGCAAAGGTGTTCACTTTTCTATAAAAAAAAGTTATATAACTCCTGAAATAAGTTACATAATTCACACATTCTCCAATGTGATGCGTTTTGTGTAATCGAGATTCTTAAAGAAGGAAGGAGTTAATCACATAACCCTTGAAAAACATCTGAATCAGTTTTTTTTGCAAGATAAGAATAAATCACGACTTGTTATTTTTTGTGTGCAGGATGGTTTGGCTCTTTTGACTTTGCCCCTGCGGTTAACTTTTGTGGTTGGGGCAAAGGCAAATGTGCCAAACAGTGTTTGCCAATAAAATTATTTTTTAAAACTCACGTTAAGTAAGAAACTGTCCCCTTTTTTAATTTTTTCTTTTTAGCGCCATATTAAACACAACTATTTTACAATAACAATCCTTCTATTTATTGAATAGTAGTTACTAATAAATTTTACTAAATACACCCCGTCCGGCAAGCCCTTCAGGTCAAGCTCTTGTTTGTGTTTGCTGATATTTTGGAGTGATTCGTTGTATAATAATTCTCCCAATATATTATATAGATGTATTTCAATATTATTTGCTTCATCAAGCTCAATATCTAATGTGATAATGCCCTCGGCAGGGTTTGGATAGATATTAAACCCTGACAGGGTTCTAAACCCTGTCAGGGTTTCAAGACCTGTACAGGATTCAACAACAACAGTAATAGAAGCTGTATCATTAAGCGAACAGCTATCATTAGCAACAACAGTATAAATAGTTATTGCGGTAGGAGAAACAGTGATTGAGGAGCTAGTTGATCCATCATTCAACCAAGTATAGTAGTAAGCCCAGTATGGGCCTCCACCTGTTGCATAAGCAATTAACATTGTGCTATCACCTTCACAAATTGTATCATCTAAAGCAGAAACTGATACAGATAATGGAGGATAGACATTTATGGTTATACTTCCAGAAGCTACACATCCGGTTGAATCTGTTACAGTAACTGTGTATGTTGTATTAACTAAAGGAGACACCAAATGTGTGGTTGTATCAAGCAATCCATTATCCCAGCTAAATGTATAGTCACCAACGCCACCGGAAGCAAAGGCGAAAATCTGAGTGGATTGGTCATAGCATATAGCAGTGCCCAGGGAAGTGGTTAGTGTAATTAATGGTGGTTCATTGACGGTGATGCTATCTGTTGCAGTACAGCCATTTATATCTGTGACAGTGAGGTTATAGGTTCCGGGACAAACCGATCCAGGTGAAGGCGTGCCGGGAATCCACATATACGAATAAAAAGGCGTTCCACCTGTTACATCTGTTATGTATATCGATCCATCGCACATTCCATAACAACTCACATCAATTACAAAATCGTTTATTACTAAGGGATCTGGTTCGGTAATAACAACAGTGTTTGTAGTTTGACAACCATTGGCATCAGTAATAATCACTGTATTAGTATTTGAACACAATCCAGTTGCTGATGAAGTGGTTTGCCCGCCAGACCATAGATATGTGTATGGAGTTAACCCACCTGCAACCATCACACTAGCACTGCCATCACAAAATCCATTACAGCTTACGGGAGTTGAAGAAATAATTGCACTAGCTAATGCTGAAAATTCATTGATAAAAACACTATCCACAACACTGCATCCATTAGCATCACTTATTATAACAGAATAACTCCCCGAACATAAACTATCGGCAGTTGCGGTGGTCTGGGCTAATGAGTCATCCCAGAAGTAAGTATATGGAAATGTACCGCCACTTGCCATTGCTGTAACATCTCCATCACAGAAACCATTACAACTTGCATCATTTAACGAAATAATTGTGTAGATTAATAGGGGTGGTTCGTTAATTATAAAAGCAGTCGAGGTAAAACATGAATTGCTGTCAATAACAGTTGCAATATATGTTCCTTCGCATAAACCGGAAATGGAATCAGAGCCAACCCCAATAGTATCCCCGGAAAAGTTTTTCCAAATGTACGTAAAGGGTGCTGTGCCTCCACTTGCGGTGAGCGTAGCCGAACCGTCGCAAGCTCCGAAGCAGGTAATATCAGCAGTGGAAATGCTATCTATAGCCGGTCCGGGAATGTCGTTGATAATAATGGTATCAATTACTATACAGCCGTTTGCATCGGTAACAGTAAGATGGTATTCTCCTGCAATGAGCATGATGGCACAACTATCGGTTTGCATGGCAGGGTCATCCCACACATAAGTGTATGGAGGAGTACCACCTGTCACAGAAATACATGCCTCTCCGTTTGGGTTGAAGCAGGTTGAAAGTGTCGTGCCGGTTATTACTATGTTCAGCGGTAACGGTTCGGTGATGGTAGCTGAATCAACCGCTATGCAACCCGCTGAATCTGTTATGTTAACATAATATGTTCCTGAACATAAGCCCATAGCGGTGGCAATGGGTTGTCCGTCATCCCATAAATAAGTGTAAGGGGGAGTGCCTCCACTAACCAAAACAGTTGCAATACCATCACAAAACCCATTACAGCTCACATTGCTATCAACCGTTATGGATAAAATTAAAGCCGGTGGCTCTGTTAAAACAATGCTTTGGGTAGAAGCGCAAGAGTCGCTGCCCGTAACTGTAACAGTATAAGTTCCTGCCGGCAAATTCGCTATGTCTTCTATGGTGTCGGTGTTAGACCACAAATACGTGTATGGCGCTGTCCCTCCTGCCACGGTTATGTATATTTCCCCATCATTACCACCGTTACAGCTAATGTTCGTAGCAGAATCAATAATAATTGATGGTGCGCCCGGATTATTAACAGTTACAAAAGCAAAATCTGAACAACCATTTGTATCTGTTACTATTACCATATAGTTCCCGGCAAAAAGGTTGAATGCAGTATCTGTTGTTTGCAAGAGTGGGTCATCCCAGAGATAAGCATAAGAAGGCGTACCTCCGGTAACCGAAATCCATGCCTTACCATCATTATTACCGCAAGTGGCATCAGAACTTCCCGGGATTAAACTTAACACTGCCGGTTCCGGGATAATGATAGTATCACCTGCAAAACATCCGTTGGCATCCATAACTACACCCGCATAATTCCCGTTGCATAAGCCGGTTGCTGTGGCGGTTGTCTGTGTATCGGGGTCATTCCAGAAATAAAAATATGGCGGGGCGCCTCCAACAGGGGTTACGGTTGCGTCTCCATCGCATTCGCCATTGCATGTGGCAGGATTTGAAGTAATTGCATCTATAATTAATAATGGCGGTTCATTAATTATAACCGTATCACTTGCCGTGCTGCCTGTTGAATCGGTAACAAC
>JBDRNO010000207.1:0-2100 GCA_043811005.1 Bacteroidota bacterium
TTGATTGCTTTTTGTTTTAATGTTTCCACTTTTCAGTCCTCCTGTTGTTCCAACCTATCGTTATTTTACCATTTTTGTACTTCACTGGTTGCCATATCTTTCAGGAGGCACAATTCCAGATAACGGCTTGAATGCTTGAGAGAGGGCGTGGCCTTTGGAGTGTAAAACCCTCTGCGAGTCATGGACAAGCACTCTGTTATCTGGCGTTGCGAGCTGTCTTGAAAAATCAAAATTAAAGACCAGACCCTATCTATTTACTTGACCCTCACTATTTACTCCATGGACTCAGACTGCAAAAGCCTATGGAAGAAGATGATTGGAAAGCCGTATTTGGGAAAACTGAACGTACGGTCTGATGAGGGGAAACTGGAGATAGGGCATCGCTACAACACCAGTTCTCTACTCTACCTGACTTAGAGAACCGACCCCCTATATTTGTCAACCTCTTCGGACTTTTTTACATACAGCCTCTCTGACAAGCTCCATCATAGTCCCGGGAGGAATAAAATACCAGCTCCTGTACTCATACTCCTCGGAAGTTGTTATATAATCCTTTGTAGTTATTATTTTGTCATCATTGCCGTAGTAAACTACACTTGACAAATCGTATTTATTTTCTGAACAGTCTAAATCATACAATTTTACCCTAAATTTAAAACTTGCATAATTTTCTCAAGTTTCTTTCAAGTAATTTTGTATTTCTAAAAACTCCTTACCACCTTTAGCAGGCTTCTCCATTACCCATACCCTAATAATATCTTTATTAGGATAAGATATACTTTTTGTATCTATGTACCAATGGGTTTCTTCAACATCTTCACCAATATACTTCCATCTTTCTTTTGCACATGCAGAAATTATTCCTATAATAAAAACGGCAAATAAAGCTATAAAAAACTTAGCTGTTTCCATACTACTGCTTCCCATTTTTATAAACATTATTCCTTCCAAACCTCTCCTTTTTTCTCTGCCCGCGGTGAACAACTAACGAGTGACGGGTATGCGAAGTCCGAGCCGACAGGCGAGGATTTGGGCGGAGGTGCGAAGTACCGTAGCCAGATACCCGCCTGTTAGGCGATATTGCATACATCGAAATACTTAATTTCTCGATCATTTGCTCTCCAGGAATCTGTATTGAACTCTATAATTGTAATTACTTTACCACGAGAGTTATTCAGTCCGTCTATGCGTTTTCTTGCACTTTCTAAGGAGTGCTGATTACCAATAATGACCTCGATAGCATGTTTATATCTCAAATCTTGATTTTTTTTAAAACTCACAAGTTTTTTAAAATCAGCCTTCAACTCGTCGAGGTTAGTAGCCATTTTGAATTCTATAACTGCAAGGTTATTGCGGACATTTGGCACGTTGCGGGTATTCGGCACATGGAGAATAAAATCAGGAATTTTCCCTTTTTTAAAGCAAGGAAGGTGTTGATAACGCTTATCTACTTCTGCTTGAATTATTGGCCTACCAAAGTTCACTTCTCCATCATCTATTAATTTCCGAAGTTGATGATAGAACTCATATGCAAAAGGTCTCTCCAAATATTTCTCTTTTGCAAGATGATGTTGTTCATTTTTATTTAATTCTGTTCTGGAATAGTCTATTTGAGAGAGTTTACAATACTTCTTGTCCATCTTTTTCAAAGCAGTTTTTATAGCCTTAATTATCATCTCATCACCCTTGCAATGTCACCTCGTTCATCTCCGAATAGGTTCGGATATACTCCCCATTTAGTGGTATATCCGAAGTACTACGGATATACCGACTCTGGTCTACGACGTGTAGAGCTGAAAGCTCAAAGATTTCTCCTTTGATAAATTTCATCAGTCTTAACCTCCTTGTTGGAGATTGCTTCGTCGGTCGTAACGACCTCCTCGCAATGACGGGAATGGAGAATTGCCATTTTTCGACCATTAATGGTCTTGACCTTTTGGACATACAGCAGATCATAGGGGAAGGAAACCTTTATTCTGTCTGAGACATCCTTACTGACCGTTACCCCATGCTGTTACCTCTGTTTAAAGGGGCTATTAAATATTGGAGGCGGCGAGCGGATTCGAACCGCTGCATAAAGGTTTTGCAGACCTCTCCCTT
>JBDRNO010000208.1:0-2915 GCA_043811005.1 Bacteroidota bacterium
GAACAGGCGCTTCAAAACAAGATCAGCGAAGCAAAGAATATTTTTTTAAAAAATTTAACATCATATATTAATGATCATAATGGTTTCCCTGCCGGTGACAAAGAAAATAAAATAACCAGCTTACGAGCTCAAATGGAGCAAATAATAGATGCGCTCCCTAAAAGCGCACCGCCTGATATCGTTTTTACCGAATTGGCAAAATACAAAATAGAGGAAGTTGTTGAAAAATTAGAATCTGGTAGGGAAGAAGAGGTTACTGAAAAAGCGCAAAAAATTTATGACGATCTGTATGCGGGATTGATAGATGGCTGTTATAGTATAAAATATGCTAACGAGAATGAAAAGTATAATTTGAATATGTCCTAAACTGGCAAGCCAGAACCAAACAAATGAATAAATATTAATTTCTACGAAATACGAAAAAATACGAATTTACGAAAAGAGTGTCCGCCATCTGTTATGTTTTCCAATCTATATAGCTTGTGATAAGGTGTTTTTCGTAAATTCGTAAAAATTTCGTATTTCGTAGAGATGTTATCTATCAAGGGAAATAGTGCATTATTAATTATTTTTTGTAGATGATTAAAATTATCAAAAAGTCCATATTAAGCCGGGTGACCAATAAGATCATTCGTAATGATGCTAATAATAAGAGGACAAATGATCTTTACAGTCCCTTAGACGATAGTTTGGTGAAAGAGTACAATCGTGTCAGGCAGTATGGTCCTCAGGATATTCTCTGTTATGCCCCATATAAGAATATCCATTTCGGGTTTGACGGTAAGGCAACGGCATGTTGCTATAACAGGGAACATGTTCTTGGTACATACCCGGAGCAAAGCATAAAGGAGATATGGTTTGGAAAAAAAACGAGTAAACTGAGGGAGTATATCAAACACAACGACCTGTCATTGGGCTGCATTGGTTGTAAGCATCATTTTGAAGCCAGGGATTTCGGTGGTGTGCAGGCAATATATTTTGACCAAAATCCGCCAAATATCACGAGGTACCCTTGCGTGATGTCATTTGAGCTTGATAATGTCTGTAACCTTGAATGTGAAATGTGCAATGGTGATTTCTCCTCGCTTATCAGGAAAAACAGGGATAAGAAACAGCCATTGGAAAATCCTTATAATGATGAATTTCTCAACCAGTTGATTGAATTCATACCTCATTTGCATTGCGCCAAATTTTACGGTGGCGAGCCTTTTTTGGTCGACCTATATTACCGCATCTGGGATATGATCATTAAGATCAATCCATGTATAAGTATCGAAGTACAGACCAGTGCTACCATTCTGAACAACAGGGTGAAAGAAATACTCAACAGGGGGTGGTTCAATATCAACATTTCAATTGACTCCCTGCACAAGGAAACTTATGAAAGCATCAGGAAAAATGCAAGGTATGAGATGGTGATGAGAAATATTAAGTTTTTTGCAAATTATTGTCAACAAAAAAAAACAAAGCTATTAATTTCTGGCTGCCCTATGAGGCAAAACTGGAAGGAGCTGCCTGATCTTATTCATTTTTGCAATGAATTGGGAGCGCGAGTGTATTTTCATCTCGTATGGTCGCCAGGGCATTGTGCGTTGTGGAACATGGATACCGCCTCACTTAAGAATATCATCAGTTATTTGTCAGGATTCCGGTTTCCACAAAAAAATGCAATACAGAAAGATAACAGCTGGCATTATTTCGATATGATAAATCTTATTAAAAGTTGGCATGAAGCTGCGCTTGGACGGGAAGAAGAGGCGCGCAAACAGGAAGAAGAAGCACGCAAACAGGAAGAAGAAGCACGAAAACAAAGAGAGATAGCTGCTGAAACCGGGAGGAGAAAGAAACGTTTTATGCCTTCTGTGAAATCAATTGGCGCTAAGGAAACGCTTTATAATGAAATAAAGGATCATGTATTTAGAGGCAATAAATTGTCAGAAGAAGAAAAGAGAAATTTGACAAAAAACTACATCTCTCAAATGAACTGGGTTTTTGAACATTTACCTGGGAGCTATCCTGCCGGCAAGGTTTATGAAAGCTTGCTGTTTGAAAGACCTCTGGAAAATATTATCAGGGAGCTTGAAAAAAATGACAGGGAGAAACTGTTGGTTGTAGCTCAGCGATTTATAGATAAAAACTTAATTTATAAAGAATAGTTAAATTTGTAATTATTATCCCTTTTTAGCCATTTATTTTTACAAATAACATTCAACTTTCATAATGTCCAAAATACTGATCACCGGCACTGCTGGATTTATCGGGTTTAACCTTACAAAGCATTTAACCGACAGTGGATACGAGGTTATCGGGTTGGATAATATTAATCCATATCCGGAGGTTAATATAAGGTATTCCCGTCTTAATCAGCTTGGTTTTGATAGGGATAAACTGGAATACAACAAGCTGGTAAGATCGGGTAATTATCAATTCATAAAATTAGACCTCAATGACAGTGTTAACCTTCAAAAACTGTTTAATAAACACAGGTTTGAAATAGTATTACACCTTGCTGCACAAACAGGAGTGAGATATTCGGTTAAAAAGCCCATGTTGTACATTGATAATAATATTCGCGCCTTTTGTTCTTTGCTGGAATGCTGTAAAGTCCAGGATATCAGGCATTTCATATTCTTTTCCAGCTCGTCTGTTTACGGAACAAATAACAAATTCCCATATAATGAATACGAACCTACTGATTTTCCGGTATCTGTATATGCTGCAAGCAAGAAGTCTGTTGAGCTTATGGCTCATACATATTCGTTTCTATATAAGATCCCAACCATAGGTTTGAGATTTTTTACTGTCTATGGCCCTTGGACACGCGCTGATATGGCGGTTTTTCTGTTTATCAAAGCCATCCATGAGGGAAATAAAATAACCTTGTTTAATCAGGGAAATATGTTCAGAGATTTTAC
>JBDRNO010000209.1:0-2012 GCA_043811005.1 Bacteroidota bacterium
CTGTAAAGCCGGTAGAGATGCTTCAGAATTCATTCCGACATGGATGCTGGCCAGCCCTACTTTTAACGGATTACGTTTGTCTCTGTCTGAGTCATCAAGGCTTGAATACGGTGAAAAACCTGATTCTTGGGCAGAGTGCATACAACACGTCACACTAAATAATGAAAATATTAATATAAACGTCGACCTAACACCTGGTCTAAATGTGGTAATAGGTGGTTCATCTAGCGGAAAATCTTTGTTTGTTGACTCAATTTACAGACGAATAATCGGTAATTTTGTTAACAGCATTTATGTCAACACGCCGTATAGTGTTCAAGATATACACGTCTCGAATCCAGCAGGTCAACATCCACATTATTTAGACCAAGGCTATATAAGTAATATATGCAATCCAAAGGATAAAGAAAATAATATTGATGATATTTCAATCCTTAAAAGTGTATTCCCATCTGATAAAGAAGAGCGTGAACAAATATCTAATGGCCTTTCGATACTTGGCACTCAATTAAATCGACTTGTTCACTCAGTAAGGGAAATCGAGACACTGCAAGATATACTGACAAGAATACCAAAATTGTCTCGCCTTATAGTCACAGAGGTTATCCAAGATAATCCTTTGAAGTACCTATTACCAGATGACAGTGTTATTGAGTCCATTGAATACAGCAAAGGGAAATTTGATCGTGACATCAAGAACCTAGATGAAATTGACAGGTTCTTATCTGCTAACCCATTAATTTTTCACGACAAAGAACTTATCGATAAGCTGAAGATTGAACTAAAGCAGGCATTTGATAATGCTAATATTGAACTATCTATTAGAGGGATCATATCTGAGCATGAGGAAGAAATAGATAACGCACAGGTTAAAGCGAATAGAGAAATAACTACTAAGAGGAAGCAATTTGATGAATTGCTTAAATCCATAAAAAAATATATTAAATATCAGCATATATTCAATGAATCATTAGAAGCTATTTCCAAATTCAGAATAATCATTACCACTACAGTAATTGAATCAATGGGGCATAAACTGTTCATCGACAATGAATTCGAACTAACAAAAGATAAATTTCTTGAAGTAGTGAATGGAATGCTGAAACCCATTCACGCGATACCAGCGTTCGATGATATTTCTCCAGAAGCTTTATTCGAAGCAAAATTTCGCAAGCAAACTCCAAAAGTGGTTGACTATGATGACTTTGAGCGGCGCGTAAAATCTAAATTCGATGGGATGAACAAAAAGAAGTATCGAATAACCACAAAAGAAGGTAAAGACTTTGATGGACTAAGTGCAGGCTGGAAGACTTCAGTTATTCTTGACTTGATACTTGGCTGGGGTAGCGACAATGCTCCGCTTATAATTGATCAACCAGAAGATAATTTGGCGACCAGGTATATAAATTATGGATTACTTGAGGCGATTAAGAAATGCAAAACCCAGAAGCAAATTATTCTAGTTTCTCACAACGCTACAATACCTATGCTAGGTGATGCGCAAAATATAGTAATGTGCAGTAACATTAATAATAGGATAACAATAAAATCTAACCCTCTCGAAGGCACTATTGACGGCGTGGGGGTTGTGGATCTTGTAGCTGAGACCACAGATGGTGGAAAGGCTGCTGTTAAAAAACGTGTTAAAAAATATAATCTGAAAAACTTCAGAGGTGCTTATGAAGCTAATATTCAAGAAGGATGAGGATGCTGAGATTAGAGTTTTCCAAAAAGTTGGCGGTGAAGAATTAGATTTTTCGTATGTGGATATGATCAAGGCTTTGATAGCCTCCAAAGAAATGACAGAGTCGGATATATTAGGTGAATTTACCGACGCAGAGAAAAAAAGTATCAACTCCATGGTCACATTAATAAACAAGGAAATCTCTGTACCCAAAGAATCCAGCACTTCAGAATGAAATGAATCGAAACCCACATGCTCATAACAAAGCGCTCCAGCCGACGCAAAAATCAGCGCGGCTGAGCTTAACGTTCGGCAAACAAATAGAACC
>JBDRNO010000210.1:0-16137 GCA_043811005.1 Bacteroidota bacterium
TCCACCGGTAAAGGGATTTCTGGTGGTCATCACATTCAATCGCCCAGCCCTCTTCCCTTAGCTCCCGGAGCTTTCTCATAATCGAGCCGTCCATCAGGTCGGGGCGGTCAAGTTCTTGCCGGACATGCACCCTAAACAAAAGCTGTGTTGTGATGAAAAGTTTAATGTTTTGATTTCACAGATTAAAATCAGTGAAATCTGTGTAATCTGTGGTTACATTTACACCTTACACCCGAACTGTAACAAAATTTTTTAATAAATTTACTAACTTAAGTTCTTATTGAATATTCATTATCTAATTTCACTTCCCGGTTTCATCTCTTTGGTTGGTGACATAAATGCCAGCTCACCGCCTTCATTTTCTGCCATTAATATCATGCCTTGTGATTCAATCCCTTTTAGTTTTCTGGGCGCTAAGTTCACCAGCATGCTCACCTGCTGCCCGATGATCTCATCCGGATTATAATTTTCCGCTATCCCGGCAACAACAGTTCTTTTTTCAAAACCAATATCTACGGTCAGCTTCAATAACTTATCGGTATCCTTTACTTTTTCGGCTGATAATATCATCCCGGTACGGATGTCTAATTTTGCAAAGTCTTCAAAGCTTATCATGGGTTTGCCTTTCTTTTCCCTTATTTGTGATTCAGTTGGTCTTAACTTATTAATTTGTTTTTCAATAACTTCATTCTCAATTTTTTCGAATAGTAGCTCTGGTGGATTTAATTGATGTCCTTTTTGTAAAATGGGAAAATTAAAAATACTCTCATTAAACGATCTCCCTAACATTTTAGTAAGTCTTGATGCTGTATTTGGCAAAAAGGGATCGATCAGAATAGATATCCAGGCAATAATATTAACAGAAGCAGATAATATTCGTCCGATTTCATCGATTTGTTCCTCTTTATTTAATTTCCACGGCTCTTTATCTGCCAGGTATTTATTGCCGGTTTGAGCTAATTTCATCGCTTCGCTTAAAGCATCCCTAAAACGATACTTTTCAATTAATTTGGGAATTTCAGAATGAATCCCGGCGATTTTTGCAAGCAACGATTTTTCATCATCATTCAAAACAGAAAAGTCATCAAAAGGTATTATTCCATCAAAATATTTGTGAATGAGTTGCATCACCCTATTCACAAAATTCCCTAAAGTCGCCACCAACTCATTATTCACACATGCCTGGAAATTTTTCCATGTAAATTCATTATCACTTGTCTCAGGACTAAATTTTGTCAAAGTATACCTTAATTCATCCTGCTTGCCGGGGAAATCTTCCAGGTAATCGCTTAGCCAGACAGCATGGTTACGTGAAGTTGAGAATTTGTCGCCTTCGAGGTTCAGGAACTCATTGGCAGGGACATTATCAGGCAGAATAAAATTCCCATGCGCTTTCAGCAGTATGGGGAAGATTATACTGTGAAAGACGATATTATCCTTGCCGATAAAGTGCACCAGCTTTGCCTCGTCATCCATCCAATAGTCTTTCCAGTTCTTATCATTATCTATTGCCCATTGCTTTGTAGCGGAGATATAACCGATCGGTGCATCCAGCCAGACATACAATACTTTCCCTTCAGCTTCTTCAAGAGGAACCTTCACGCCCCAATCCAGGTCACGGGTCATTGCCCTGGGTTTCAAGCCACCCTCGATCCATGATTTGCATTGTCCGTAAACATTGGGTTTCCAGTCGTCTTTGTGCCCTTGAAGTATCCATTCCTTTAACCAACCTTCATATTTATCCATTGGTAAATACCAATGTTTTGTTTTCTTTAAAACAGGCTTATTCCCGCTCAACGTAGACCTGGGGTTGATCAATTCCTTCGGGCTTAAGGAGCTTCCGCATTTCTCGCACTGGTCGCCATAAGCGCTTTCATATCCGCATCTCGGACATATTCCTGTAATATACCTGTCGGCAAGGAATTGCTGATGCTCTTCATCATAATACTGTTCGCTGGTCTCTATGGTAAATTCCCCGTTATCGTTCAACACGGTGAAAAAGTCCGATGCTGTTTTATGATGCAGCTCAGATGATGTTCTGTGAAAAATATTAAAAGCTATCCCAAAATCCTTAAACGCCTTTTTGTTTAATTCATGGTATTTGTCAATGATCTCCCCCGGGCTTACACCATCTTTTTTAGCCCTCAGGGTAATGGCAGCACCATGCTCATCAGAACCGCAGACAAACACTACATCCTCTCCCTTTATCCTTAAATAGCGGACATAGATGTCAGCGGGCAGGTATGCCCCGGCAATATGCCCGATATGCAACGGCCCGTTAGCATAAGGAAGTGCTGAAGTTACAGTATATCTTTTAAAGGGATGATCCTTTTCTTTATTTTTCACTGCTTTTTAAAAATCAATTATATAATAACATTCTATATTTTCAGGGGCATAAAAATGCTACCTTTGCAAAGCGACAAAGATAAGAACAAATCATTAGAGAAAAAGTTCAGTTAAACCTAGTTAATATATATCGGAATTTACTCACTATATAATTCCTTTTTTTAATCAATTAACAAAGTTATATTCTTATCATGGTTTCCCCTCCTTATTTAAACCCCGGAGACAAGATCGCTATCGTTTCACCAGCAAGAAAAGTCACAAAAGAGGAGATACAACCCTCCATAGATACATTGAATCGCTGGGAATTTGAGGTTGTATTGGGTCATAACCTGTATAACTCAAACCACCAGTTTGCCGGAACTGATGAGGAAAGGATCGAAGACTTGCAGCTAATGCTTGATGATAATTCGATCAAGGCAATACTATGCTCAAGAGGTGGCTACGGGACCGCCAGGATCATAGACATGCTGGATTTCACAAAATTTGTTAAATCACCAAAGTGGATCATCGGGTTCAGTGACATCACGGCTTTGCACTCTCATATTCACACCAATTTGGGAATAGAAACCCTGCACGCCATAATGGCTATTAACTTTTCCAAATGTTCCGCCAACGCTTTAAACTCTTTAAAAAAAGCGCTGTCAGGCGAATATATTTCATACAAAATCCCTTCCCATCCGTTAAACCGCCATGGATCAGCCCAGGGCATGCTGGTTGGAGGAAACCTCTCAGTGCTTTACAGTCTCAGGGGAACAAACTCCGACATTAACACTAATAACAAAATACTTTTTATAGAAGACCTTGATGAATACCTTTATCATATTGACAGGATGATACTAAATCTCAGTAGGGGAGGTTTGCTTGAAAGTATCAAAGGGTTGATAATAGGAGGGATGACAGATATGAACGACAATGAAATTCCTTTCGGAAAAAAAGCTGAAGAAATTATCGCCCGGGCTGTTAAAGATTTCGATTTCCCGGTATGTTTCGATTTCCCGGCAGGACATTTGGAAAATAATTCAACATTGATACTGGGAAGAAATGCAATGCTGGATGTTTCGGTTGAAGATTGTAATTTAGTATTTATGAAAAATAACGTTTAGGAACTTAATGTAGTGGCAGAATTAATGTGTCAGTGACAGTGAGAAAATGAATCAGTGAAGGGGAGAAACGGGGTAAGAGAGAAACGGAGAGGGGGTGAATCGGTGAAACGGGGAAAAAGAGAAATGAGCCTAATGGCGAATTCACACCTGCGTGCCGAAACGCACTATGGCGTGCAGGCACGAGTACCGCTAAAGAATTAAACAATATAGCGAGTAAACAGGGAAACATACTTGTGTGTCTGCGTGCATCCTGATTTTTTCCTATATTTCGGCAGACAAGACCAAGCAACATTTCAATGCTTGGACACACCGATTCCCCCACTCCCCGTTTCTGTTATTTAATATGTATTCCGTTTATCATAAAAAAAAGTTAGTTTAAATATACTATTAAAATATTATAACAAAATGGCAGAACATAACATATTAGGCAAGGAGGGCGAGGAACTCGCTGTCGGCTACCTGAAAGAGAAAGGATATAAAATCCGTGAAACCAACTGGACGCACGTAAAAGAAGAAATTGATATTATTGCTGAAAAAGACGACACTCTTATAATTGTTGAAGTAAAAACCAGAAGCGGGTATTATTTCGGTGAGCCAGAAGAGTTTGTAGCAAGAAAAAAACAAAAACACCTGATCAAAGCAGCCAATGCATATATTGAGGAAAATGAAATAGACCTTGAGACAAGGTTTGATATTATTTCAATAATTTACAGCGGCAAGACCTATAAAATAAATCATCTTGAGGATGCGTTTTATCCACTACTATAGTATATTAAAAAGACCCTCAGGGTTTCAAAAACACTGAGGGTCTGGATCTTGGTGAGGGTCTGGGTGCCAATAATTATGGACTATTGAACAACAATATTCCTGTTCACCACAACTCCATCAACTAATATCTGCAAATGATAAACCCCTTTAGAGTATCCCTTTAAATTGATCGTTTTGCGATAAATCCCCGGTATTTTATTAATATCCTCTTCCAACATCAACTGTCCTTTGATATCAAATAGTTTCATTATCAAATTCTGAGGTTTATCAATATTTATTTCAATAACAAACTCTCCGGAATTTGGATTGGGGTAGATATTTATTTCATCAGCAAGAGGAAAATCTTTTAATCCTGTGAAAGAGACAGAAACCGAATCAATAATTGTGCAACCATTTGAATCTGTCACAGTGATATAATAAATCCCCTCACATAAATTACCAGCGGTAGCAGTAATATCTCCATTATCCCATTGATATGAATAAGGTGGTGTTCCACCACTTACTATTACTGTTGCTTCTCCGTCACAATTCCCCAATGTAGTATCAGTTACTATAGTAAAGTCTGTCAGTTCAGGAGGTTCATTAATTGTAATTGTAGCGGAATAAGTACAGCCATTTGCATCTGTAACAATAAGGGTATAAGTTCCTGCACAAAGTCCCGTTGCGGTTGAAGTTGTTTGCCCTAAGCCATCATTCCACAAATATGTATAAGGCAGTATGCCGCCTGAAGGGGTTACCACTGCCGTTCCATCACTTTCACCATTACATAAAATATAGGTGCTCTCTGTAATAATGGCACTCAGAACCGGAGGTGCAGTTATTGTTATACTATCCATTGTTGTATCTGAATTAGCATCAATAACAGTTACATTATAGTTTCCCGCACATAAGGAATCAATGGTTGGTGTTGATTCTCCTGTGTTCCACGAATACGTATATGGGGACGTCCCCCCTGAAATACTTGCAGTTGCTTGTCCTTCACATAATCCGTAACAAGCAATATCAATCTTTGAAATAATCACATTAACCGGAGGAGGCGGGCTCAGTTTTGCAATAAATACATCATCCCCGCTAAGACTGTTAAGGGTATCATTATCAAAGAATGCGGCACCTTGAAATGTTCCTGTGACAAAGTTGTTTCCCAAAACGTCTGTAACGATAGCATTACCAACATCCACATCTGCTCCCCCTGCCTTCTTGCCCCAAACAGCGCTTCCTGATGGATTGTATTTTACCACAAACACATCTTCATCTCCGGCACTATTCAATACAACACTTCCAAAAGTGCTGATATCTTCCATTCTGCCGGTTACATAACAATTGTTAGACAGATCAATCACAATACCAGAACCCCAGTCACCATTAACGCCTGTGCCGCCCCCCTCATTCGCCCAGAGTTCATTCCCCGAAGTGTCGTATTTTACAAGGAACATATCATAGCTGCCTATCAGGGGTAGAGTATATACTCCGAAGGTTGCAGGACCATAATAATATCCGGTTATATAAGAATTACCTGAATTATCAACCGCTATACTCAATCCGCCATCATACCATCCTGAACCCCCGCCCTGGGATGCCCAAAGAATATTTCCTGACGGATCATACCTGGCGATAAATACATCACTATAACCGGAACTGGTAAGTGTTTCTGGCCCGAAAATTACAGTCCCCTCAAAAACGCCTGTCACATAGACATTGCCCGAAGCATCAACACACAAGGCATCACCCTCATCCCAGCCGGTATTTCCCGCCTGTCTTGCCCACAATACATTGCCTGAAGTGTCGTATTTTGCCAGGAACATATCCTGGCCTCCCATCTCATTCAAAGTGTCTGATCCGAAATAGGACGTGCCGGTGAAATATCCTGTCACATAGCTGTTGCCAATATCATCAATCCTGATACCGAACCCTTCATCATCTGTCGTACTGCCGGCTCGCTCTGCCCATAATACGTTACCGGATAGATCGTACTTTGTTACAAAAACGTCCCTGCCTCCGGTACTGATCAGAGTATCACCCTCAAAACAAATCGTATCTTTAAAATACCCGGTGATATAACTATTTCCAGAATTATCTGAAATTATTCCATAACCAACTATAGTGTCCGTTCCTCCTGCTTGCGATGCCCACAAGACATTCCCGGAATTATCGTATTTTACAATAAACACATCAGTGAGACCTGTGCTTGTTAATGTATCTGTATCAAAAATAGCTGTATTCGAAAAACTGCCTGTGATATAAAGATTCCCGGCACTATCACTGCTGATGCTCCAACCATATTTAGTTCCGGTGTCATAGCTCTGTTTAGCCCATTGCCAGTTTTGTCCATTAGCTGGCGGATGAAAACCAAAAATCAAGGATTGACAAATAACCAGGCAGGTAATGAATTTAATTTTTTTCATCTTTTTTTTAAAAGGCCCTCAGGGTTTTTGAAACCCGGAGGGTCTGGGTGCGCATAATTATGGACTATTGAACAACAATATTCCTGTTCACTACAACTCCATCAACTAATATCTGCAAATGATAAACCCCTTTTGAGTATCCCTTTAAATTGATCGTTTTGCGATAAATTCCTGATATTTTATTAATATCCTCTTCTAACATCAACTGTCCTTTGAGATCAAATAGCTTCACTAACATATTCTGAGGTTTATCAATATTTATTTCAATAACAAACTCTCCGGAATTGGGATTGGGGTAGATATTTATTTGATCAGCAAAAGAAAAATCTTTTAATCTGTCAATTATATCAACAATAGCTGAATCAGTCATCATACACCCATTTGCATCCGTAATATTAATATAGTAAACTCCTACACACAGGCTATCTGCAGTTGCAGTAGTATCTCCATTATCCCATTGATATGAATATGGTTGTGTTCCACCACTAACTATTACAGTTGCTTCTCCATCACAATTCCCCAGTGTCTCATCAGTTACCGTAGTAGAGTCTGTCAGTTCAGAAGGTTCGTTAATTGTAATAATATCGAAACCTGTACAGCCATTTGCATCTGTAACTAAAATGGTATAAGTTCCTGCACAAAGTCCCGTTGCTGTTGAAGTTGTTTGTATTAAGCTATCATCCCACAAATATATATAAGGTGGTGTGAAACCTGAGGGGATTACCGTTGCTGTTCCATCACAATTCCCGCTACATAAGGCATCTGTGCTGGAAGAAGCTACAGAGTGCGCTAATGGCTCATCAATGTTAACACAGGCAGAATCCTGGCATCCGTTGGCATCGGTAACTGTTACACAATAAGTTCCCACGCATAATCCGTAAGCTAAGGAATCCGTTTGTCCGCCAGCTTGCAGATCCCATAAATATGTATAAGGAGGTGTGCCGCCTGAAGGTGTTGCAATTGCCACCCCGTCACATGCGCCATAACAAGTTATATCCATGCTGTCAGTTACTATGCTCAATATTACCGGTTCATCAATATTCACACAGGCAGAATCCTGGCATCCGTTGGCATCGGTAACTGTTACACAATATGTACCCGTGCATAAACCAGTGGCAATGGAATCCGTCTGGTTTAACGTGTCACTCCACAAATAGGTATAAGGTGGTGTGCCGCCTGAAGGTGTTATGATTGCCACACCGCTGCATACGCCATTACAAGTTACATCCATACTGTCAGTAGCCAGACTTAATATTGCCGGTTCATCAACGTTAACGCATGCAGAATCCTGGCATCCGCTGGCATCGGTTACGATTACGCAATAAGTTCCGGGGCATAATCCGGTTGCAATGGAATCCGTCTGAGCCAGGGAGTCATTCCACAAATAAGTATAAGGCGGTGTGCCGCCTGAAGGTGTTATGGTTGCTACACCGTCACAGGCGCCATTGCAGGTTACATTCAAACTGTCAATTGTCAGACTCAGAATTGTTGGCTCATCAATATTCACACATGCAGAATCCTGGCATCCGTTGGCATCGGTTACAGTTACGCAATAAGTTCCAGTGCTTAATCCGGTTGCTGTTGAATCTGTTTGGCTTTGCGGATCATCCCACAAATATGTATAAGGAGTAGTTCCTCCGGTTGCCGAACCGGTAGCAGAACCTGTTGAATCCCCGTTGCAGAAAACATCTATAACATCAGTAATATTTATATTTAATACTCCCGGTTCTGAAATGATTGCCGTGGTTGAATCAACACAGCCATTATTATCAGTTACAACCACCGTGAATGTTCCAGCCGGCAGCCCTGTAGCTGCCGAATCGGTCTGCATGCCTGTATCACTCCACAAATAGTTGTATGGTGATGCACCTCCCGAAGGCGTTACTGTGGCGGAGCCAGTGGAATCCCCATTGCAGGCAACCATCACAATACCGGTAATTGATAAAGCCAGGGAAGCCGGTTGAGTTATCGTATCGGTTGCCAAAGCAACACAACCATTTGAGTCGGTAACAGCAGCAGTGTATATCCCGGCAGGAAGCCCTGTTGCAGTGGAATCAGTTTGTCCGCCAACTGGCGAATCCCATAAATAAGTGTATGGAGGTGTGCCTCCGGCAGGAGTAACAACTATTGAACCTGAGGAATCTCCATTACAAGATACATGTGTAATACCGGTTATGCTGACTGTTACACCGCCAATGTTGTTAATATTCACGCTAATAGAATCCGAACAACCGTTAGCATCTATTACTATTACAGTATAGGATGCAGCATATAAACTGTCGGCTATTGAATCAGTTTGTAACAGTGAATCATTCCACAAATAAGTATAAGGAGCAATACCTCCTGATGGTGTAACAGTTGCCGAACCGTCTGATAAGCCGCAGTTCGCATCATTGACATCAGTAATGGCAAGCGATAAGTCAGTTGGTTGTGTAATAGTGACCGAGGCGGAATCAGCACATCCATTGGCATCATAAACATTGACATGGTAAGTTCCGGCAGTTAACCCGGTAGCAGCAGAATTCGTTTGTCCGCCAGCTTGCGGATTCCATAAATAAGTATATGAAGGAGTACCGCCTGAAGGGGTTACGGTTGCAGAACCTGTTGAATTACCATAGCATAAAATATCAGTAGAATCAGTAATGCTTGCAGATAAAGCGCTTGCGGGTTGGGTAATTGTGATTATTACCGTATCTATACAACCATTATTATCCGTAACAATTACATTATATGTTCCTGCTGTCAACCCGGCAGCGGTGGAATCAGTCTGGCTGTCCGGGTCGTCCCAGAGGTAAGTATAAGGAGAAATACCTCCGCTTGTGGTGACCGTAGCGGAACCATCATTACCTCCGGTACAGCTAACGTTAATGCTGTCTGTGGTGAATGCCAATATTGCGGGTTCGTTAACCGTTATACTATCAATAACCATACAGCCATCAGCATCAGTAACTGTTACACTATAGGTTCCTGCACATAAACTATCTACTGTTGCCGTTGTTTGGCCTAAACTGTCATTCCATAAATAAGTATATCCACCAGATCCCCCCGAAACACTACCTGTTACATTACCATCAAAAAAGCCATAACACGTTGCATCAGTTATTGATGCTACATTATAAATTAATGCCGGAGGTTCAATTATGATAGCGCTTCCAGAAACCGTATCTGAATTTGCATCAACAACGTCAACTGAATATGTCCCTGCACACAACGAGTCGATGGTTTGTGTCGTATCCATTGTATTCCATAAATATGTATATGGCGGAACTCCTGCTGTATAATCAACGGTTGCCTGGCCATCACAAACTCCATTACAACTTACATCATTTTTCGAGACAATTCCCAGTTTTGCAACAAATACATTAACACCGCTCAAGCTATTGAGTGTATCATTGTTAAAATAAGCGTTGCCCTGAAATATTCCGGTTACATAACAGTTTCCTGAATTATCCAGGACAATAGCATTTCCGGCATCAAAACCTGATCCTCCTGCCTTTTTGCCCCAAACAGCGTTGCCTGCGGGATCGTATTTTACCACAAACACATCTTCTGCCCCGGTACTGTTCAATACCACACTTCCAAAAGTGCTGGTGGCTTCCATCCTGCCGGTTACATAACAATTGTCAAACATATCAATCCCAATTCCAGTACCCCAGTCACCATTAACGCCTGTGCCTCCTCCCTTTTTCGCCCAGAGTTCATTTCCCGAAGCGTCATATTTTACCAAGAACATATCATAACTGCCTATAAGGGTTAAAGTATATGCCCCGAAGGTTGCAGGGCCATAATAATATCCGGTTATATAAGAATTACCTGATTCATCAACTGCTATTCCCAATCCGCTGTCATACCATCCCGCTCCTCCGCCACCGGCTCCCCAGATAGCATTTCCTGCAGAATCGTACCTGGCGATAAATACATCGCTATAACCGGAACTGAAAAGGTTATCCGTGCCGAAAATTACATTCCATTCAAATGTACCTGTCACATAGATATTTCCCAAGGCATCAACACTTAACGCATCACCTTCATCCCAGCCGATATTCCCTGCCCGCTTAGCCCACACAACATTGCCGGCAGTATTGTATTTTGCCAGGAACATATCCTGAATACCTGCACTATTCAACGTGTTGGTTCCGAAACTGGATGTGCCGGTGAAATATCCCGTTACATAGATATTGCCAATACCATCAATCTTGATACCGAATCCTTCATCATTTGTCGTGCTACCGGCTCGCACTGCCCATAATACATTACCGGATAGATCGTACTTTGTTACAAAAACATCCCTGCCTCCGGTACTGATCAGAGTATCATCATCAAAATAAACCGTACCTTTAAAATATCCGGTGATATAACTATTTCCCGAATTATCTGAAATTATTCCATAACCAACTATAGTATCCGTTCCTCCTGCTTGGGATGACCATAAGACATTCCCCAAATTATCGTATTTAACAATAAACACATCAGGGGATCCAGTGCTGGTTAATGTATCCGTATCAAAAATAGCTGTATTCGAAAAACTGCCTGTGATATAAAGATTCCCGGTACTATCATTGCTGATGCTCCAACCATATTTAGTTCCAATGCCCTTGCCCTGTTTAGCCCATTGCCAGTTTTGTCCACTAGCTGACTGTTGAAAACCAAAAATCAAGGATTGACAAATAACCAGGCAGGTAATAAGTTTTAATTTTTTCATTTCTTTGAGTGTTAATTAGTTAGTATCGGAATTTCAATATTTTAGTAAAATTTATTTTAACATCTATCTTTTTGCATTTAATCGTCTGTTTCTGGGTTCTGGGCACTGGGTTCTGGATTGTGGGTTTTATAATCAGACTTCGTAACCAATACATACAATCCAGTACACAGTAACATTATCTTAAATAAAATTACTCAATCCTATATAGATCCTTTTTTAAATCAATTAACAAAGCTATGTTCTTATATCAGAATTTTCCGCCAAAGGCGCCATGCCATGTTGTATAACGGGGTCGAATGACGTGCTGATGTGGGATCAGCCTCTGGTTGACAATATTTAATTTTTCATACAAATATAAGAATATAACTTTAATCTTTATTCATAAAATAATTTATTGATTAAGGTATTACTCACGATCATAATTGATTTTAAATGTGTTCGTGAATCCGCATTAAAATTCAAAAGACATAATATATCTCATATTGTATTATTATTTTTATTATCATTTGTCGTGTTAAAATCATGCGGGTTTTATATCTTTGGAACTAAATAATTAAAACAATGCGAAAGAAAAACAAGAACAATAGAAGGAAAACACCTATCTTAAAAAGCGTTTCAAAAAACAAACACACTTCTATACTGAAAACTTCTCATTTCGTTCACCCTGAAAAATTACAGCCAGCGGGTAAGAATCCCGAACTCATTCGCTTAAATAAATACATAGCTAACACAGGCATTTGCTCAAGGAGAGAGGCAGACAATCTTATTGCTGCCGGAGTGATATCTGTTAATGGGAAGATAGTTACTGAAATGGGAATTAAGATCTCTCAAAACGATATTGTTAAACATGATAACAAAACGCTTAAAAGCGAAAGAAAAGTCTATGTTTTATTAAATAAGCCAAAAGATCACATCACTACACTCAATGACCCACAGGGAAGAAAGACAGTTTTCAACTTAGTCAAAAACGCCTGCAAGGAAAGGATATACCCTGTTGGAAGATTAGACAGGAACACAACAGGGCTTCTGCTATTTACCAATGATGGCGAATTAACAAAAAAACTATCCCATCCCAAACATGGCATAAAAAAAATATATCATGTTTTTTTAGACAAAAAATTAAGAAAAGAAGACCTGAATAAAATTGTCAAAGGGATAGAATTGGAAGACGGAAAAGTAATAGTGGATTTAATTGCTTATGTTAGCGATGGAATAGATAAAAAACAGGTAGGTATTGAACTGCATTCCGGCAAAAACAGGGTCATTCACAGGATATTTGACCACCTTGGCTATGAAGTAAAAAAACTCGACAGGGTTTACTATGCCGGTCTTACAAAAAAAGAACTGCCAAGAGGGAAATGGCGGTTTCTGACAAAAAGTGAAGCAGGGATGCTGATGATGATTCGGGGGTAATTATCGCAAGTTGTTAATTATTCCCTTTGGTAAAAATAAATATTTCCTTGAAAATACAAAACAGATGCTGGTTGCTTGATACTTGATATTGGATGTTGGATATTTGTCATTCGTATAACACCGATTACACCGATTTTCATTGTCAACTGCCTACTGCCAACTGATTTCTGGTTGCTGGGTGTTTGCAAAATTTTGTGCCTGTTCGAGTAGGCATGAAAAAACTTAAAAAACCTGCCACAAAGGCACAAAGACACTAAGATGCACAAAGAAAACTTTAAATCCCTGTCAGTTGAAGAAGAAAGAACGGGAAAACTGATTGTTAACGCTGCTTATATAGTGCATAAAGCATTTGATAAACTTTAATGTTCCACTCATTAAGGATGGAATAAAACGGATAATTTTATAAGTTGTATTTCTTAGTGAACCTTTGTGCCTTTGTGTCTTTGTTGCAGAAATTACCCGACAACCCGAACAGTAACAAAATTTTTATACAAGCATTACATTATAAGCTGCAATAAACAATTTGCAATCCGCAATTTTTATTTACATTTATCCGTTATAATTTATAATGAAACTACTTAAACGAATACTATTAGGTATCTTAATTTTTCTCTGCCTTTTCATAGGTGCCGGATTTTTTATTGCCTATTTTTATGAAGATGAGGTAAAAAACTTTGTTGTTAAGGAGATCAACAAACAACTAGTTGCAGAAGTAAAGGTGGGGGATATTGAGTTTTCTGTGTTACGGAAATTTCCTTTTGCTTCCTTAATATTTTCGGATGTTTCCTGCCCTTCGGCTTACAAAGATCTGCCGGCAGGCTTACTCCCCTCCGGAGGTAAATCAGACACCCTTTATACAGCAAAAAAGATATTCCTTCAGTTCAACATTATTGACGTATTCCATAAAAATTACACTATTAAAAAAATACAAGTTAATGATGCATCTTTAAACATCAGGATTGACAAAGACAGGAACGATAATTTTCATTTCTGGAAAAGCCCCACAACTGATCATCCAGAAGAGGATAGGGATCCTGGCTTTTCCTTTGAAATAAATGAACTGCTCTTCGTTAATACCCACGTTTCTTATATTGATCAAACATCTGATCAAGATATTTCATTTACTTCCGATAAAGCATTAATAATAGGGGAATTTTCGGATGAGAATTATTCGCTTTACACAAATTGCAATATACTCATCCATCACATTGAAGTTGATAACATTTACTATTTGAAAGAACAACCCTTTATTGCTGAACTTGATCTACATGTAAACAATACCGACAAAAGCAAAAGTTCTTATAATATTGAAGATGGAACCTTTGAAATTGCAGGCCTTAATTTTAATATATCGGGCGATGTAATATATCTCACACCAGTCTCCTCCAATAAGGAAAAGGGAAAGGGGGGGGAGAATTCTTATGATCTAGATTTAATAATTAATGCCAAATACCTGGATATACAAACAATCATTTCTGTATTACCTGGAAAATATAAAGATAATTTCTCCGGCTATAATAGTACGGGACAAATCAACATTGAATCATTTATCAAGGGGGAATATAGCGATAAAAAAAGTCCATCAACAGAAACACATTTTGCAGTAAAAAATGGCGAAGTAATCCATGATTCTACCGGATTCACTCTTTATAATATTGATTTGAAAGGGTTTTATGAAGACAGATTTACTAAATCTCAGAGATTTAGTAAATCTATTGAAATTCAAGAATTTTCAGCACAGCTCGAAGATGGAAATATCGCGGGGAAAATAACAATTCACGATTTTGAAAATCCCATAATAAACCTTTCCCTGAATTCACAATTTCAACTTGCCGGTTTATATTCCTTATTTAATACTGATACTATTCAAAGCATGGATGGTGATATAACAATTGATGCATCATTCAAGGGAAAAATAAAAAACACCGGTAATTATACCCCCGAAGATCTGAAGGAAATTCAAGTTTCAGGAATTATGGATATAAGCGATTTATTTGTTCATCTGAAAAATAACCCGCTGGAATTTAACGACATCAACGGATCTTTGGTTTTTAATGATAATGATATTTTTATTAAAGACATGACCGGAAGTCTTTCCAATAGTGATCTTCAATTGGAAGGATATTTCAAAAACATTTTACCGTATTTGCTTTTACCCGGGAAAAAACTCTTTGTTGATGCCGATCTTAATTCAAAGAACATTGACCTGAATGAATTACTGCTATCCTACACTTCATCTGAAACAGATACTGCTTACGCTTTGAAATTTTCAGACAATATAGATTTTAACCTGAACCTGAATATAAATAACCTGATATTCAGAAGATTCGGGGCAAAGGATATAAAAGGCACATTAAAGTTAAAAAACAAGAAACTGATAGCGAATGCTCTTTCTTTCTCTTCTATGGACGGTCAGGTATTGGCAAACGGGATCATTGACGGAACACACCCCGGAAAACTCCTGATAACCTGCGATGCAACTATCAATAAGATTGATATAAGGGAACTGTTTTATGAATTTGAAAATTTTGGTCAGGATGTAATAAATGATAAACACCTGAAAGGAATTGCAACTGCCGGCATACAATTTGCATCTGTATGGAACCACGATCTGACCGTTGATCTCAACAAAATATATACAAAAGCTGATGTAACCATCACAAGAGGAGAATTGATAAATTTTGAACCCATGATGGAACTATCGGAATTTATAGAAGTAGCCGAACTGAAGCATATAAAATTTTCCACCATGCAAAATCAGATCGAAATAAAAAACCAGGAGATACATATCCCGAAAATGGAAATAAATTCCTCTGCTCTTAATGTAACCCTGTCGGGAACCCATACTTTTAACAACGATATCAATTATAAAATTAGAGTACTTTTGCCCGAATTATTGGCTAAAAAGACAAGAAAAGCAAAAAAAGAGAACAATGAGTTCGGGATAATAGAAGACGATGGCACGGGAATGCTTCTCTTTCTTACCATGACAGGCACGGTTGACGACCCCGTTTTTAAATACGACAGGAAAGGGCTTGTGCAAAAGATCAAGGAAGACCTGAAAGAGGAGAAGCAGACACTGAAAACCATTTTAAATGAAGAATTCGGCTGGTTTAAGAAAGATACGACTCTAATAAAAAAGAAGAAGAAGGAAAAATTTGATGATGATTATTTCATAATTGACTGGGATGAAGATGCGCCGGAGGAGGAGGATGATGATTTTTAATGGATTATTGGATTGATCGATTGATGGATTGGAGAATGCGATGCCAATATACTAATTAGTGTCCGTCTATAAAGTCCGAATGTTTGGATGAATTTTAAAATTACAAATTACAAGTACCAAATAACAAATAAATCACAATGCTCAAAAACTCAATGACCAAAACTGTTTCGGTCATTT
>JBDRNO010000211.1:0-2738 GCA_043811005.1 Bacteroidota bacterium
AGCAAAAGCAGGTACTGAAATTACCATCAGAAGAATAAGTAAAATAAGAAATAAACTGATGTAGCGTTTCATAATAACCTCCGACAAATTAATAGACTTTGAATATTTTACATCTACAATATATATCTATATATAAACCGAAGTCAAGAATATTCTCGCTATCGGGTATAATGTTTAAACAGTCCACTTTAGAATATCACTTGGATTATTACCGTAATGATAGATTTTATCTTCACCTTGCCACCAGTATAAATGTTCATTGTCTTTTGTATCAAGATGCAATCCTGATGTTCTCCAATATGGATAAAACCCCACACGATTAAAATTAGAACTCAATGCAAATATAAATTGGTCAATGACATTAACATCCCCCGGAGTATTTTTATAAAATACACAATCAATTGCCTTGCCCAATCCATGTTGACCTTTATCGCCATCTCTGAAATCACTATTGATTTTATGTGTCCAGTCATACTTCAGTGCAGCATCACGGCAAATAGTATTGAATTTATCAAGTGTTTTAATTCTCATAAATTCAATATGATTAAATTGGTCAAGGCGTGTTTGATACCACCTATCTACCCATTCTGATTCTTGGATGTCGCCGACTATTTCAATCTTTGTTTCTGTCATATTTTGATATACTTATCGCTCTTCCATTATGAGTTTGCGGATGTCTATTATGGTATCTTTTATTTCTTTGAGTTCTTCTCTTATATCACTCTTTAAAACTTCTACATCTTTCTCTATCCTGGTTACTCTTACCTCATGTATTTTAATAGATGTCTCATTTGCATTTACAGTATATTTGACACTTTCTCGCCCACCTAAAAATATTAAAAGCATAAAAAGCATACCAATAACCCACATTGAAATCTGAGCACCTTTTGACAATTTCCAAAACGAACCATTTGATATTTTATCTGTCATATATTATCTCCTTATTGACCCGACCGGGCTTTCCCACGCAGGGCTATTAGTTTACCAACTAAATTTGATGCGGCTGTAGGTATTAAATAAACCCTTACCGTATCACCTAAATCTGTTAATGTACGCCAACCCCAATCATCATTAACTGTTAATCCTGTTTTAAATGTATCGGGTGTAGCAGTAAAATCTACCCATTTTTCTGATATTGAATCCTGGAAAGCATATTCCGTGTAACTTGGATTACCTGTACCTGTTGAATCAGCCGTAAATTTAAGTGTATCGGAAACAGCAGAGAAATATAACACTAAAGATTCGGCAAGTGCGACTGCATGAGTATAAGTTGAATCTGCTGCGCTGAGGCTGTCCGCATACGCTCCTCCGACAACCTTAGCTTTCCAGACATAGGAAGTATTTGGAACACGTCCGCCTATTCTCGCAGAAACGGCATCAGCAGGCAAGGTATCAGTCGCTTCCATCATTTCAATTTCAGCTAATTGGATATAACCTTCTCCATTGTTTTTGTCTTTTGTAAATTCAAGTTTCCAATATCTATAAGCTGTAGTATTAATAGGATTAACATGATATGTTTTTTGTGTTCCCGGTGTTGCATTTGGCCAATCTGATATACCAGTCTGTGAATCAATTTCTATCCATGCTCCTGACGAATCTGCAGTTGCCTCAAGAGTCCATGTACCTGGCCCCCAGCTTCCCCCGGCAGCACCCTGCGGAGTCCGAAGTGTATACTTACCAATCCTTTTTGTATTGCTTGCTCCAAAATCCTGAGCGATATAATGGGGAAATCCGCCTTGTCCCGAACCGCCTGCTGTAGAAGCCGTTGACCAGAAGGTTGCAACATTGTCATCAAAGGCGTTATCATCGGGATATCCATTACTCAGCCCAAGTGGAATATTTGAAAAGGCTCTTGCGGATGTTGTTGAGTCTGTCTGTGTTGACAGAACCGTATAAACACTCGCCCCTCCGACTGATTCAACTATTTTATAACCTGTTTCATCGAGGCAACGGTCATTCCATGAAACAGCTATACTATCGGAATCAATCGCTGTCATTGTAAATTCATTCGGAATGGAATCGTTATATGCCCATTTAAGTCTCAATGTGGCATCGGTAGCATTATATACCACATATTCAGCAGTTGCCGGATAAGAAGCTGATACATCACGGCTGCTCAACATTAATATTCGCAATGTATCATTTGAGGCAGCTTTTACGGCAGCAAGACCCGCCTGACTGAATATTAAAGTATCAGTACCGACATGGAAATTAGCTGTGCTGAAAGTCTCAAATATATTGTCGCCGGTATATGCAACTGCACCGCCTGACTGCCAACCGGTAAATTCAAAATATGCCCTACCTAAAGTATCACTTGCATCCCAAGTTCCTAAACGTCCTACAATATTAAAATCTGTTGTGGATTGGTCGGATGTTCCTGTTAAAAACAATGAGCAGGCATAAGCCTCATTCAAGGGAAAATCTATCGGTATCCGCATTGATATTCTACTGACCAAAGTATCGCCTATTGCAGCCTGACCGAGTGTATCTATTGCCGTTGTTACAATATTTGATTGATTGCTTTCACCTCTTGCATTAACGTATGTATCACGGTTAGCGGCATTCGGTTTATGCGTTTTAATTAGTTCAGGGGTAAAATTATCTGTATTTGTAACACCATAATTCCAATAACTAATAGAAAGATAAGGTTCTTCACCTGCGTCGTATGACGAACTAAAATTCACATTTTCAGCATTTGTTGGGGTTGAATTATCATAATCTTCTTTGGATATCATCGC
>JBDRNO010000212.1:0-73734 GCA_043811005.1 Bacteroidota bacterium
TTACCATAAAGAATGGTATCGCCTTCTTTGACGGTCATAGGTTCGTCTATTTTGCCGGTGCCAACGGCAAGAACTTTTCCTTTTTGGGGCTTTTCTTTTGCTGTATCGGGAATAATAATCCCTCCAGTTGTTTTTTCTTCGGCCTTAAAGGGTTCAACAAGTACACGATCTGCCAATGGTTTGATCTTTATTTTTGTTGCCATTTTTATTGTTTTTTTTGCCCGGCTAAACCTTCCTGCGCGAAGCCGGAGCTTCGCTTCGGTATAGGTAAACCGGAACTGATTAAAAAGTTAATTATTATTTGTTCCCGCCTAATCGGGGTAAATTTATGAATTTAAACATTGTCATATTTTATGCCAAATTCATTTTGATTAATTATTCATGATTAATAATGACAAAATTTCACATAATGATTTGCATTCTATTATAATATGTCAAAGTGTCATAAACAGATGACAACTTTTATTACAAATAAATAATCAATATTCAATTATTAGGTGTTGGAATATCTTCTTGTAATGGCGGAATATTTTGGAGTGGCTCCGGTATGTCATCAATTTGCGCTTGAATTTCTGATTCTTGAGAGCTTACTTCGTTGGTTTTGCTAACTGAAGAAAATACACTTAACATTAATAAAACAATAGCCAATGTCCATGTGGTCTTTTCCAGAAAATCAGCGGTTTTGCGAACTCCCATAAACTGAGTTGATGATGAAAACGCAGCCGATAATCCCCCACCCTTTGGGTTTTGGATCAGGATAACCATTATTAATAAAATACAAGCAATAACTATTATGATTGTTAAAAAAGTGCTCATTTTAGCTGATTATTATTTGAATATTAATAGTTTATTTGACACTTATGGGCAATTAAGGGGGTGCAAAGATAGAAAAATAATTAATTTAAGTATCGGAATTTTAATATACATCAAATAAATTTTTGCAGTGATTTAATTATAGCTGCAAAATTACTGCTTTTTTCAGGGTACTTTAAGCTCAATATTTCATAAGCTTTTATGGCTTTGGAGAAGAGTTTTTGTTTAATATATATATCAGCCAATGTTTCGGTTACAAAGGTTTCTTCATCGATAACACTTAAACGGGCTGTATTAACAGGTGAAAAGAATTCTTTTTCCAGGCCTTCAGTGCGGGACTGGCTTGACGATGCGATCTGTGGATTTTCTTTTATAAATTTATTGATCAGTTCATTGCCGGTTATTGTTGCGATTCTCCCTATGCTGTCTTTGCGTTTGATTTCATCAACTCTTTTCAGCCATTCACTAAAAGGACGCTTGGATTTTTCAGTTTTATCCCCGGCTTGCTGTATTAGTCCTTCACCCTCTCTCATTCTTTTTTGACTTAGCTGTGACTGAATTCCCTCGTCCCCAGTACCTTGTTCCTTATCCCTTATTCCTTTTCCCTCGTCCTCAGTCCCCCGTCCCCCGTCCCTTTCTGCTACTTCAAGTTGAATGGATGCATCTATTGCCTCTTTTAATATTTGTTTCTCCAAACGTGTGATTTCTTTCCTTTTTTTATCTTCAGTGGTAACTGTGGTTGTTTCCTCTATTTGAGTGATCTTACTTATAATTACGGGCTGCATCACCAATTCATACAATTTTTTTCTGTCAGAAGTATATGTGGATGCAATCCTAAGCTGATGGTTGTAATGAATACTCTTTAGGGTATGTAAGTTCTTTAAATACAATAAATGTGCAGTCTGACAATAAGGAAATTGTGCGATTACATCAGCAAGCATGGCTATATTCTCCCCGTTCAGTTTTTCAGGGGATTGCATAAAGTGTAAAAAATGCTGACGATTCATGTAGATTTGCGATTTTAGATTTTGGCTGGGATTAGGCATTCGTAAATCGTAATTCTGAAACTTAAATTCACCAGTTTACCATTGCTTTATTGAAAATATCTTCAACCAATTGATCATCGATCTCTTTGATCTTTTCTTCTTCAACTTCCGATAAGTTTTTACTGCTTAAATAATCCGCATATCTGGTGAAATTAGTTTCATAGTTTTGTTTTTCATCTTTTGTATTAGTGAATTTTACGTTAATAGTAATTGTTAAACGGTTTTGGGCAGCTGTTTCATTTGCCTGAATTGCAATAGGTCTAACAGAATAACCGGTAATGGAACCTTCAAAGTTAATATCTCCGAAATTTTCTAGTAATGTGAGATTGGTTTCAGATAGAAATTTGTCTTTTAATGCTTCAGTTAATGCCTGGCTAAGTGTTGGCTGAACCAATGGAGCATTATTAGGGAAATATTGGATCGATACGGTTTTAACTTCCTGGGAAATTGATGCTCCTGTAAAAGAGTAATTTATCTTGCAGGCGTTTAATAAAAAAACAGTGAGGATGATAAAAATACTTATTAATATAAGTTTTGATTTATAGTAATTCATTGTATCGGAATTTCAACTTTATATAAATTTTGTGCTATAATTTATGTTTTTGCATTTAATAATCAGTTTCTGGGCTCTGGGTTCTTGGTTCTGGCTTCGGCGTGTGTGCTCAGCCGAACGGGTTGTTGGTTTAATACTCAGGCTCCGAAATCAGGACATACCACCCAGTACCCAGCAACATTATCTTATTTATTTTTAACTCAATTATATATATATTTTATAATTAATTTACGAAGTTTATGTTCTTATTTTATATTATATTCCTTAATCTTCCTATATAATGTCCGCTCGGAAATACCCAGTTCCTCAGCAGCAGTTTTGTTGCTTTTATGCTTTTGAAGTGCTTTAATGATCAGTTCTTTTTCTTTTTCTTGTAAAGAGAGAGACTCTTCAACCGTTTCTTCGATTTTCGGCAAATCTGCCGGTATGCCCTCGTGCAGATTGGCTTCTGTATAAGAAGGAATGTTTTGAACTTGTTCAGGATCAGGTAACCTGAGAGCCCCTTCAACAGGTTCTGTTTCGTTGTAGACTTTTTTTAAACGGCTAATATCATCTTTTTGAAAAACAAGATTTTTATCCTGGCTTTGTAAAATGGTTAAAAACAAATTTTTGAGGTCGGTCATGTCTTTCTTCATATCAAACAACACCTTGTAAAGTAACTCCCTATCAGAAAGATCGTCATGGTGAATTTTGTTTTTGAATAAAACCGGTAAATGGCTAACAGTGTATTCAGGAAGGTATTTCAGAAGTGTTTCAACTGAGATGTTCCTGTTTTTTTCAATGACCGAGATTTGCTCGGTGATGTTTTTTAACTGTCTAACATTACCGGGCCAGTGGTATTTAATTAAAACATCCTGGGCTTCCGGATCTAATTTAATTGAAGGCATCCTGTATTTCTCTGCAAAGTCAGAGGCAAACTTTCTGAAAAATAAGTTGATATCCTCTTTTCTTTCCCTCAAGTTGGGAATTCTTATGGGAACGGTATTTAACCGATAGTATAGATCCTCCCTAAACTTCCCTTTTTGGATTGCTTCGGTAATATTAATATTGGTTGCCGCAACTATCCGAACATTGGTCTTTTGCACTTTTGATGAGCCAACTGTGATAAATTCCCCGGATTCCAATACCCTTAATAAGCGGACCTGGGTTTGAATGGGAAGCTCGGCAATTTCATCTAAAAAGATGGTGCCCCCGTCTGCTTCTTCAAAATATCCCTTTCGGGCTTCATGGGCACCTGTAAACGAGCCCTTTTCATGTCCGAACAGCTCCGAATCAATTGTTCCTTCAGGAATTGCTCCGCAGTTTACCGCAAAATATTTCCCGTGCTTTCTTGAGCTTAACAGGTGAATGATCTTTGGGAACACTTCTTTTCCCGTTCCGCTTTCTCCGGAAATTAAAATGGTAAGATCGGTGGGAGCAACCTGCATGGCAATATCAAGAGCATGCTCAAATAAAGGTGAAGCCCCTATTATCTCAAATCGCTGTTTTATTTGCTCAATGGTCATATTTAGCCCCTTAATTACACTTTTTCTCTCAATTGTTGAACAAAGTTACAAAATAACTTGAAAGTTTCAGGGGGTAAACTAAATCTTTAATTTAATTCCCCCTAGAAAAGTCCTTCCAAAACCGGTAAAAGTATTACCTTCTTCGTAGCTTTCAAATTTGTTGTCGAAAATATTTCATTCGGTTAGGAACATACGGATCTTTTTACCTAAATTAACGCAAGTTGCCATTTATTACTTTTTATTTGATAAGATATATAATTGCTAATAAAAAACTGTTGCTGGATACTGGTTACTGGTGTCTGGTAGGGATTACTTCCCTGTAATATTATCGAAAAAACCAGAAGCCAGAAACCAGTAACCAGTAGCTGTTTATTTAAAGCACAGAGGCAAGATTTCAATACAAGTTCATTTAAACATTGAAATTCCGATACGTTTACTAATGTTTATTTAACACTTCCTCCAAAAAGAGTAGCCGAAGTACAACCAGTCACTAATACGTTCACATACTGTCCGGGTTTTAAATTATCTTTTGGAAGAACAACCACTGTGTTTTGTGTGTTCCTGCCGTATAAATGTTCATCAGACCTTTTTGAAACACCTTCAATCAAAACTCTCTGGGATTTTCCTGTTTGCTTAATATTGTTCTCAAGGGAATGTTTTTGTTGTAATTTAATAACCTCGGTTAATCTCTTGGTTTTTATCTCATCAGCAATATCATCTTTATATTTTCTTGCAGCCGGGGTTTTAGGCCTTTCTGAATATTTGAACATATATGCGAAATCGAATTTTACCCATTCCATTAATGATATTGTTTTTTTGTAATCTTCTTCGGTTTCGAAACAAAAGCCTGTAATAATATCTGTAGAAATTCCACAACCGGGAATGATCCTTCTAATTGCTTTTATCCGGTCTTTATACCATTCACAAGTGTAGTCCCGGTTCATCCGTTCAAGTACAGCAGAGCTGCCCGATTGAACGGGCAGGTGGATATGATTACAGATGTTTTCGTATTTTTTCATTATATACAATACTTCATCCGTCAAATCTTTAGGATGGGAGGTTGAGAAACGCACACGCAAGTCAGGATGTACCAATGCTGCTTTTTCAATGAGATGGGCAAAAGATATATCCTCACTCTCTTCAGTTTTTTTATATTTATAAGAATTAACATTTTGCCCTAACAGGGTAACTTCCCTGTAGCCATTCTCATATAGATCCTTTACTTCTGAGATTATAGAGACAGGGTTTCTGCTTCTTTCTCTGCCCCTTGTGAATGGTACTACACAAAAAGAGCACATATTATCACATCCCCTCATAATGGAAATAAAGGCAGTTACACCATTGCTGCTTAAACGGACAGGGTTAATGTCAGCGTAAGTTTCTTCCCTTGATAGAAGAACATTAATGGCTTTTTTGCCATCATCAACTCTTTCAATGAGATTCGGCAGGTCACGGTATGCATCAGGCCCGGCAACAATATCAGCCAACTTCTCTTTCTCTAAAAGTCTGGATTTTAACGATTCAGCCAAACAGCCCAAAACACCTACAATAACCCCGGGATTATTTTTTTTTACTGCATTGAGCTCTTTCAGCCGGTTGCGTACTCTCTGCTCTGCATTTTCCCTGATAATGCAAGTATTCACAAAGATCAGATCAGCTTCTTTATAATTGTCTGTTAAACCAAATCCATTGTTTGTCATAATGGATGCAACTATCTCACTGTCAGAAATATTCATCTGGCAGCCATAGCTTTCAATATACAGCTTTCTTCCTGAGTTGGACAGGTTGTTTTTTAATGCCGGAACTTCACACAATGAAGTATTTATTCCGGTATTATCTGAATCTGAACATTTATTTCCTTTCAAATTCATCGTGTTAGTATAAAAAACAATTTATTAACGAAATATTGTAATATTGCAGCCCAAATATAGAAAATTGATTTAACCAACGAACATTTCAAATGTGATTTCTTCCTTTTAGTTACAATAAATATTTGGAAATAATAAATTGAATTGTTTTTCTTTGCAATCAAATACTAATATGATTTGGAATAATGTCGTGTCAATGATACTTTGGCAGGTAATTAAGGAAATAGGGATATAGATGATATAGAGGGAATAGAGGAAATATGGTGAATAGAGGTAAATATTTATTTAATTTCACAATATACCTTAATACCTATACCTGTATATTTGGCATTGACACCACACTAAGTATCCGGTAAATTTTATAAAAAAAATACTTTATATGACAAAGAATTTGGTAATAGTTGAGTCGCCTGCAAAAGCCAAAACTATCGAAAGGTTTTTAGGTAAGGATTTTTCAGTAAGATCCTGCTTTGGACATATCAGGGATTTGCATTTTAAGGAGCTTTCAGTAGATATAAAGAATAATTTTATTCCTACTTATATAATTCCATCCGATAAGAAAAAAACTATAACCGAATTAAAAAAACTTTCAAATGAAGCTGAGCTAGTTTGGTTAGCCACAGATGAAGACCGCGAGGGTGAAGCCATTTCCTGGCATCTGGTTAAAGTGTTGGAATTGGCTGAGGAAAAAATTAAGAGGATCGTTTTTCACGAAATAACTAAATCGGCAATATTAAATGCTATTGAAAATCCCAGGGGAATCAATAAAAGTCTTGTTGATGCCCAGCAGGCGAGGAGAGTATTAGACAGATTGGTAGGATATGAAATATCCCCGGTATTATGGAAAAAGGTTAAACCTGCACTTTCTGCCGGAAGAGTGCAATCGGTTGCAGTACGATTGATAGTTGAAAGGGAAAGAGAAATTCAGGATTTTAAAATGCAATCCTATTATAAGGTTATTGGTGATTTTTATGTAAACAAGAAAGACACTGTGCAAGCAGGCAGTGAAGCTTCGCTTGGCGGTGGTCAGGAAAACCACGTTCTGCAAGCAGAGCTTACCAAAAGATTTTATTCTTTAGAAGAAGCAAGGAAATTTTTACAACAATGTATTGGTGCCGATTTTATTGTAAAGGATTTAGAAGTTAAGCCAGGCAAGAAGTCCCCTGCCCCCCCATTTATCACATCTACATTACAGCAGGAGGCGAGCAGGAAATTAGGTTTTTCGGTTGCACAAACAATGCGCATTGCACAAAAGCTGTATGAATCGGGGAGGATCACATATATGAGAACAGATTCGGTTAATTTATCTAATAGCGCTATTGCAGCAGCAAAGGAAGTGATTGCTGAAAATTATGGTACAGAATATGTAAATTCAAAACAATATAAGACAAAGATAAAAGGAGCACAGGAAGCACACGAAGCTATTCGGCCGACCTACATGCATAATCAATCAATTAATGGAGATAATAATGAAAAACGATTATATGATTTGATATGGAAAAGAATGATCGCTTCACAGATGAGCGATGCAGAATTTGAAAAAACCGCTATCACTATTGATGTTTCTTCAGCTTTAGAAGATTTTATTGCCCGTGGGGAAGTGATGAAATTTGACGGATTTCTTAAAGTGTATCTTGAATCAAAAGATGAAGAAGCTCCTGAATCTCACAAAGGTGTTCTGCCGCCTTTAACCACAGGAAAAAACCTGCTCTCTGATATTATCACTGCAACCGAACGTTTTACTAGTCATTCTTTGAGATATACTGAGGCGAGTTTGGTTAAAAAACTGGAGGAATTGGGAATTGGCCGTCCATCTACCTATGCACCTACTATTTCTACAATCCAAAAAAGGGAATATGTGGTTAAAGAAGATAAGAAAGGATTTGAAAGACAATATAATGTCTTAACATTAAAAGGGAACTCAATTAATGATGAAGCGAGAACAGAGATAGCCGGCGCTGAAAAATCCAAACTTTTTCCTTCTGATATTGGAATGGTAGTAAATGATTTTTTAATTGATCATTTTAATAATATCATGGATTATAATTTTACCGCTAATGTTGAAAAGGAGTTTGACGAAATTGCACGGGGAAAGAAAGTATGGAATGAAATGATAAAACAATTTTATAACCCATTCCATGCTTCTGTAAAGAACTCGTTAGAAATATCTGAAAAAGCAACAGGTGAAAGATTGCTTGGAGTTGACACGGTTTCGGGAAGAAAAGTGTTTGTGAAAATTGGGAGATATGGCCCTATGGTGCAGATTGGCCAATCGAATGAGGAAGAAAAACCCAAATTTGCAAGCTTAATGAAAGACCAAAGTATTACTAATATTTCTCTTGATGAAGCGCTGGATTTGTTTAAATTACCAAGATCACTTGGGGAATTTGAAGAAAAGGAGTTGACAATAGGCATAGGTAAATTTGGACCCTATGTAAAACACGATGACAAATATTATTCTTTAAAGCAGGATGATGATCCTTTATCTATTAACAAAGAAAGATCTGTTGAAATAATCCAATTGAAAAGAAAAGCAGATAAAGAAAAGATCATACGGTCATTTGAAGAAAATAAGGAGGTAAAAGTTCTTAAAGGACGTTGGGGACCATATATTTCTATTGGAAAGGAAAATTTTAAAATTCCCAAAAATATTGATCCTACTACTTTAATATTGGAAGATTGCATTAAGATATCAAAAGAAACAAAAAATGTTAAGTCTACTTGGAAGTCCAGAAAGAGATAAGATCGTATAGAAATAAAATTAATTGCCTAATGGACATATCTTTATATTTCGAGCCAATAGATACCTCAAAACTTGAGAATGTTGATAACTATCTTCCAACCAGTCTTGGAGAGATCATTAACATCCATAAACCTGAGACCGGGTTTCCTGATTTTGATGATATTGATATAGCCATCATTGGTGTTGAAGAAGACAGAAACGCCATATCAAATGAAGGATGTGCAATGGCGCCTGACTATATAAGAAATAAATTATATCAACTTTACCAGGGAAGCGTTGAAGTAAAAATTGCCGATTTGGGAAACATAAAGAGAGGCAATGAAGTTGAGGATACATATTTTGCACTTAGTGCAACAATTGCTCAATTGATTCAAGAGAATATTGTCCCGGTAATAATTGGTGGAGGACAGGATTTAACCTATGCTAATTATTGTGCTTATGAAAATTTAAAACAAACCATCAATATAGTATTGGTTAGTTCTTCTTTTGATTTGGGTGTGGCTGGTCAGGAATTGGATTCAAAATCATATTTAAGCAGGATAATATTGCACCAGCCTAATTTTCTTTTTAATTACAGCAATATTGGATATCAATCTTATTTTGTTGATGAGAATGCACTGGGATTAATGAAAAATCTCTATTTTGACGTTCATCGTTTGGGCTATGTAAGAAGTAATGTAGAAGAAACCGAACCAATAGTCAGGAATGCTGATATGTTAAGTTTTGACATTTCTGCTGTCCGTCAATCGGATGCTCCTGGTAATCTGAATTCATCTCCCAATGGTTTTTATGGAGAGGAAGCTTGCCAAATTGTTAGGTACGCTGGTTTAAGTGATAAATTAACATCGATAGGTTTTTATGAAGTGAATCCAGTATGTGACCAAAATCAACAGACAGTTCATTTAGTGGCACAAATGATCTGGTATTTTATAGAAGGATATTATAATCGTAAAAAAGATTTCCCAATTGATGATAAATCACAATATACTATATATAGAGTTTCAATTCAGGATAATAAACATGAAATAGTTTTTTACAAAAGCAAAAAAAGCGACAAGTGGTGGATGAATGTGCCCTATCCTGCGAATAAAAAAATTAAATATGAACGGCACCACTTAGTCCCTTGTTCATACAATGACTATCAAACAGCTATAAATGACGATATTCCAGATCGTTGGTGGCAGGCATACAGGAAGTTAAGTTGAATTTGTATTTGGATTATGAAAAATATAACTTTGTAAATTAATTAAAAAGAAATATATCGGTATTTTGTGGTATTTACATTTAATAATCAGGCTATGGGCTATGGGTTCTTGGTTCTGGGTTGTTGGTTTTATATCCAGCCTCTGTAACCAGTACATACCACCCAGCACCCAGCCTTCGCAGGCCGTAGCCTGCTTTGGCAGGCGAAGGCCAGTAACCAGTACCAAGCAACATTATTTTATTTATATTTAACTCAATTCTATTTTATTACTTTTTTTAATCAATTTACAAAGTTGTGTTCTTAATTTGCGGAACCTGCCAATAAAATTTTGTAACATTTCGTATTTTTTTTCGTTAAGCAAGGTTGATTCGATAAATATTTCCTTAAAATAGTTGTTTTTTTTAATTATTTGTTACTTTAGCGTTCGATTTAAATTTTTTTATCAAGATCTGAGCTGAAAATCGTGTTGTTTATGGTTAAGAAGAAATTAATATTTATTTTTCTGATGTTGGCAAATACATCTGTTATTGTATTTGCACAGCAGGAACCGCAATTCAGCCAAAACATGCACAATATTTTAATTGTAAACCCCGGCTATGCCGGAAGCAATGATGCAATATGTGCTTCTGTATTGTATAGAAATCAATGGATGGGTTTTACTGGCGCTCCTAAGACAATGTTGTTAAATGTTGATGGACCTGTTAAGTTTTTGCGCGGTGGGATAGGAGCAAGTGTGTTTAATGACGAACTTGGTGTAGAGAAAACCTTTGGAGTAAAATTTGTATATGCTTTTAGGATGGATGTTGGTCCCGGGCAATTGGGAATCGGATTACAGGTAGGTTTTTTAAATAAAACTCTCCAGGGAAGCAAGCTTGAACCATATATTAATGATGGCTCAGATAAAACTATTCCAATAAGTGATATTAATGGGGGATCAACGAACTTCGGATTCGGCTTGTATTATAATACTGATATTTTATATTTTGGTTTATCTTCATCTCAAATAGCTGAATCTTCTGTTGGTTACAGCGATTTTAATTATGATTTGAAAAGACATTATTATATTATCGCTGGTTATACTAAAAGAATAACCCCATCATTAGAGTTGATACCATCAGTTTGGATAAAAGCTGACCCTGCCTTAACTCCCCAAATAGATGTAAATATTTTGGCTATGTACAATAACCAGATATGGGTAGGCGTTTCTTACAGGGTGCAGGATGCAGTTGTCCCTATGATTGGTGTTAAATGGAATAATATTAAATTTGGATATTCGTATGATGTTTCTACTTCGTCATTAAAAGGGTATAATAGCGGCTCACATGAAATAATGCTTGGGTATTGTTTTAGAATGCCGGAAAAAAAATCTGCCCAGAGATATAGAAATGTGAGATTTTTGTAACCAAATTAAATATATTTCGTTAAAAGAGGGCAATTTACTTTTTCCGTTTTAATAATTTATTAAAGGGAGGTATGATGAAAAAGATATTCTTTTATATTGCTGCAGCATCAACAATAATATCATGGAGCTGTGGAAGCAGGGGCAATGGTGAGTTGATTGGAGTTCAAGGACGGGAATTATGGTATCAGCCCGATCCCTATGGTATGCTTTTTATACCAATGGGTAGCTATAATATAGGCCCTAGTGATCAGGAAGTTCCCTATGCTCAAATTGCTCAAACCAAAACGGTTTCTGTTCAGGCTTTCTACATGGACCAAACTGAAATATCAAATAACGAGTACAGGCAGTTTGTTTACTGGGTCAGAGATTCTCTTGCCCGTAGAATTCTTGGGGAGGATAATGATGAATATTTTATATCTACAAATATGTATGATGAAGACCTGGACCCGCCAAGACTTAACTGGTATCTGCCAATAGATTGGTCGGGAGTTGAGGAAAGATCGATACTTGAAGAAATGTTTCTCCCTCAGCATGAGCGCTTTTATAAAAGAAGAGAACTTGACGCAAGAAAACTGAATTTTGAATATTACTGGATTGACCTGCGGGAAGCGGCTAAAAAAAGTCAACGTGAACAAGGGATGAAAGATAGATCAGTCTTTATTAAAAAAGCTATAATTAATGTCTACCCTGACACTTTAGCTTGGGTTCATGATTTTTCATACTCCTTTAATGAACCTATGACCAATATGTATTTCTGGCATCCTGCCTTTGATAATTATCCCGTTGTGGGCGTTAACTGGAAACAAGCCAGAGCTTTTTGTATTTGGAGAACCCAACTATTAAACAATTTTTTACGATCCAATGGTGGAATATCTGTTCAGGACTTCAGGTTGCCTACAGAATCAGAGTGGGAATATGCAGCACGCGGAGGATTGGATTTGTCTCCTTATCCATGGGGAGGACCTTACGTTAGAAACAGTAACGGTTGTTTCTTGGGTAATTTTAAACCATTGAGGGGAAATTATATTGATGACGGAGGTTTCCATACGGTGTCTGTAACATCCTATTCACCTAATGAGTACGGTTTATATTGTATGGCGGGAAATGTGGCAGAATGGACAAGTAATACATTTGATGAATCTGCTTATAATTTTTCACACGATTTAAACCCCGATTATCGATATGATGCTGAAGAAACAGACCCCCCTGTATTGAAAAGAAAAGTTATAAGGGGTGGATCATGGAAAGATCTTGGATATTATATGCAAACAGGGACACGCACTTACGAGTATCAGGATACGGCAAAATGTTATATAGGATTCAGATGTGTTATGACTTATCTGGGTAGAGCAAAAGGAGATGAGATGTAATGATATAAGGATATAGCTTTGTAAATTTAGAACATAACTTTGCCTGCCTGCATGTAGCAGTTTCGGCAAAGGCCAGGTAAATTAATTAAAAAGAAATATTGCCGCTAATTGCACGAATTAACAATAATAAATACTTAATTTTATCTTACAAATAATTCCTATAAAAACTTATTTTCTTTTTTTTTACCAATTAATCGTATTTTTAAACAAAACTTAAAAAATTTTTCTTTTATTTGGAAAATTTTTCATAATATATTTCAATTAATTTTTTTTTATAATTTTAAATTTTATAAGTTATGATGTCTTTAAGCGATATAACACATAGTAAAGCATATAAAAATTTTATGGCTAAATTGTATGGATGGGGCGCATCTGTTGTAATTTTAGGCGCTCTTTTTAAACTCCAGCACTATCCGGGAGCTAGTATTATGCTTATTGTTGGATTAGGTGTTGAAGCGGTAATATTCTTCTTTTCCGCTTTTGAGCCGCTGCATGAACTAATTGATTGGACCTTGGTATATCCCGAGTTATCCCACATGGAGGAAGAAGAAGAGAAAGACAAAGACAAAGAAAAACCCAAAGGTACCATTACCGAACAATTGGACAGGATGCTGGAAGAGGCAAAGATCGGACCTGAATTGCTTGAGAGCTTAAGAGCAGGGATGAGGAATTTAAGTGATAACGCTTCTAAATTAACCGACCTTACCGATGCCTCTGTTGCTACCGGGGAATATACGGAAAACGTGAAACAGGCATCAGAATCCATTTCTTCCTTTAAGGAAGCATCCAGCCAGGGAAGCCAGGTTATGCAAGAATTTGCAGGCGCTTCTGCCAATATTAAAGATAATCTTTCTAATGTTGCTTCTGCTGCTGATCAGTATAGTGATAGCATGATTGGAGCTACTTCTTCCATGAAAGGAGCTGCTTCTTCCATTGATGAGATGAAAAGTTCTTATAGTAAAGCAGTGGGCGCACTTGATGAAATATCCTCAATCTCGGGCGCAACACGATCATATAACGAACAAGTCGAAAAAATTACTAACAATCTCTCTTCTCTTAATTCAATGTATGAATTGGATTTAATGGAATCAAATAAAAAGTTAGTGGATACAGTTAATAAATTAGCAACAACGTCTGAAGAATTATCCGTAACATCTGAAGCAACAAAACCCTTTTCCGAACAAATGCGAAAATTGACCGAAAGTATATCTTCATTAAATTCATCTTATTCCAATGAAATGGAGGAATCAAGCCAACGTACAAGTACCGTGAAGGAATTTTACGGGGGCATTGAAGAAATGATGAAAACCTTACATGAGTCTGCAGAAGGTGCCAAAAGATATAAGGAAGAGATATCTCAATTGGGAGAAAACCTGGCTGCATTAAATAATATCTATGGCAATATGCTGACAGCGATGAATGTTGGTGCTGAAAAATAATAAAGAACGTAACTTCGTATTTATTAAAAAATAAAATTGCTTAAAATAAGGAAGCAAAATAAGATAATATTGCTGGTTACTGGCCTTCGCCTGCCAAAGCAGGCTACGGCCTGCGAAGGCTGGGTGCTGGGTGGTATGTACTGGTTACGGGGTTTGAATATAAAACTAACAACCCAGAGCCCAGTAACCAGAACCCAGTAGCTGTTTATTAAAAACACAAAGGAGAGATTTAAATAAAAGTTCATTAAATTATTAATAATAAATTTTAGTTATTATGGGCGGAGAAGTAATAGGTCCGGGTAAACTTAGCGCACGGGGAAAAATGATCAATATGATGTATTTGGTGCTGATTGCATTGTTGGCGCTTAATGTATCCAAGGAAGTGCTTGATGCTTTTGTGATTATTAATCAGGGATTGGTTGAGACTACCGATAATTTCAGTGAGAAAAATTTGAAAATCTATGCCAACTTTGATAAAGCCGCTGCATCAAATCCGGATAAGGCAGGGCCATGGAGATTGAGAGCGTATGAAATAAAAGAACGGGCTACATCGTTATATCAATATATTGAAGACCTGAAAATTGAATTGGCAATGAAAATTGATGGTTTAGACAACCCTGATGAGGTAGATTTTGTATCTAAGGAGGGCATAAAAAATAAAAAAGATACGGAAATTCCAGCTATAATGTTCATCACCGAAGGAAGGGGTGATAAATTGATGGGGGAAATAAATGAATTCAGGGATTTTATTATTGGTCAGATCAAGCCAAAAGATGAGGCGTTTAAAATTACCATAGCTAACAGTTTGGATACAAGTGATCCACCGGCAACTACAGAGGGTGGCCATTTAACCTGGGTGCAAGAACACTTTGAATTTTTACCGGCTATTGCCGTGGTTGCTAATATGTCACAATTGCAAAGCCAGGTCAGGAATGCCGAAGCAGAGGTTATTACTTACCTGGAACAGGAAATTGAAGCAGGTGCAATTAAGTTCAATAAAGTTGAAGCAATAGTTATTCCTGAGAAGACTTATGTTGTCCAGGGAGATACTTTCAGAGCTGATGTGTTTCTCGCTGCTTCCGATTCAATGACGCCACCTTCAGTATATGTGGGTGAATTTGATAGCGTCACCTTGAACATGGTTGGTGAATTTGACAGTCTTAAAGTACAGCGTGGTAAAGGAAAAATGAAAGTAAAAGCCGATAAAATGGGTCTTCAAGAATGGGGAGGGGTAATAAAACTGAAGACTTTAGCAGGAATGAAACAATACTCATTCCATTCCGAATATGAGGTGGCTAAGCCGAGTATTACCGTATCTGCTGATATGATGAATGTGTTTTATATAGGGCCTGACAACCCGGTTACTGTTGCTGCATCAGGGTTTCCCGATAACAAGGTCAAAGCGTCAATTAGCGGGGGTGGCGGGTCTATACGAAAAACCTCTAAACCGGGAAGCTGGATTGTTAAAGTATCAACGCAGGGAAAGGCAAACGTTAATGTCCAGGTAGAAAATCAACCGGGTAAGTGGAAGAGCATGGGATCAGCTGAATTTAGGGTAAAGAGAGTTCCTGACCCGGTATCATATTTTGTTGGAAAAAAAGGTGACGCTACAATTAAAAAATCAGAATTGCTTGCCGGGATGGGAATTCAAGCCAAGATGGAGAATTTTGATTTTGACTTGAAATTTATAGTCAACTCATTCGATATGACGATGAGCATTGGAGGTGTGTTTCAAACCATAAACGCAAATGGTTATAAAATTAACGATCAGATGAAAAAATATTTAGAACAAGCAAAAAGGGGAACTAAAATATACTTTGAAAAGATCAGGGCAAAAGGACCGGATGGCTCAACAAGGGAATTGGGACCAATTAGCTTGAGTGTAATATAGAACATAGCTGCGCTATTTAATAGTATCGGAATTTCAATATTTTTAATTAATTAACAAAGTTATGTTCTTGTTTGTAACCTTAAACTTAATAATTCGTATGAGGAAATCGTTAGTAAGAAAGTAAATAATAAAGAAAGGAGTTTATTATGATGAATAACCTGAAATCCCACTTTAACCTGAGATTATTCTCTGTGAGAAAAATTGCCACATTATTTTTATTATTTGTTTTTACGTGTCCGGCTATTAGTTCTTATGCTGCCGGTGGTGTGCTTGAGGGATCAGATGTCCTCGATCAGGTATATATCCCCGAACATATTATAACAAGAAAGGTCATTCCCTATACACATTTAAGGGAAGCCGATGTTATGTGGATGAAGAGAATTTGGAGAGTGATAGACCTTAGGCAAAAGTTCAATATGCCTTTTTACTATCCCACATCAGCTATAAATAACCGTAAAGCGCTAATAGATGTTATCAAGGATGGTGTTTTTGAAGGTACGATTACAGCTTATGCTGAGCCGCTGCTTGATGACGAATTTAAGTACCCGATGACAAAGGATGATGTAGAAGCCATGTTTAAGAGTATAGATACTGTTACTGTTGAAGACCCGGTAACGGGAGAGTTTATTGAAAAAATTCAGGAAGCAGAACTGGAAGCTGACAAAATTAAACAATATTGGATAAAAGAAGATTGGTTTTTTGATAAACAACGCTCTGTTATGGAAGCTCGCATAATTGGAATTGCTCCTTTGCAGGAAAGCATTGATGAGATGACCGGAAACATACGTGGATATTCACCCATGTTTTGGATCTACTATCCCCAGGCAAGGTACGTTTTTGCAAATGCCCCTGTTTTTAATCGTTTTAACGATGCGGAAAGAAGGACTTATGAGGATATTTTCTGGAAAAGAATGTTCCAAAGCTATATCCGCAAAGAGAGCAATGTTTATGACAGGACAATACTTGAATATACAAAAGGTATTAATACTCAGTTGGAAGCAGAAAGAATAAAAGATGAGATGTATAATTTCGAACATGACCTCTGGCATTTTTAATATGCCGGTTATACCCTTTTATAAATTTCCCCGTATAGAAGTTATATGCGGGGGTTTTTTTTAGGCATTTGAAAATGGAGTCAAAAGTCAAAAATGACTTTTTGGAGTAGACTTATTATTTATATGTATCGGAATTTTATTATTTTAACCTGAGATGCCGGTATTTTGTCCGCCAGCTGGCGGATTTAATAATCAGGTTCTGGGTTGTTGGTTTTATACTCAGACTCCGTAACAAGTACATACTACCCAGTACCCAGCAACATTATCTTATTTATACTTGACTCAATTCTATATAATTTCTTTTTTTAATCAACTTACAAAGTTAAGTTCTTTTCATGAAGCGTTATTTTACAATATTGATATTCCTTGTAATTGCACCATTTGCAAAAGCTCAATATAATACGGGAATAGGGTAAGAGGGGGTGTTGAATGCGGTTTGTCTGTAAAACAGTTTTTTTCCGAGAATAAGGCAATTGAAGGAATTTTATGCACAGGCACTCATTAACCGCAATTCTTATTTTGGTCTCAATATCATCACCCACCCATTAACTGCTGACCGATCGTCAAAGTTGAGTATGTAATAATAGGTATCGGTATTAAGCTCCCTTCCATTGAGGTCAGTGCCATCCCAGCATTTTTCAGGGGCGCCCCATGGGTCACATTCTTCATAATGGTCATTTTCGTAAACCTTTTGCCCCCAGCGATTAAAAACAACCAATTTGAGAGTTGCTGAACTAAAGTCCATGGTATCGAGATAAAAGTCACCAATATAAAACACGGAATTTTCTTTTGGTCTGTCGGGGTCGGAACCAGGCATAAATACATTGGGGATTTTTAATTCAATGTGTTTCTCTTGTGTAGTAGTATCGGTGCATCCGAATTTATTAATGGCGACTAGCTGGATCGTAAACAATCCAGTATCGGTATATGCATGGGTGGCATTGGGAGATAGAGGTGAGGAAAAAGCGGTTTCCCCGTCATCAAAATCCCAGCGAAATAAAGAATCCGCACCAATACTGGTATTGATAGCATTAATGGCTACTGTAATACCTGTAATTGCCGGGTCTATATAAAAATCGGCAAAGGGTGTGGGATACACTGCAACTAAATTATCAAAAACAAACCTGCAGTTATTATCTAAAATAGCAGTAATAGTATAATAAGTAATATTAAAAGTATCACCTGTGCTTGGATAAGTATGGGGTACAGAATAACCCATTAATGAATCCCCATCCCCGAAATGCCATATTAACGAATCTAAATTATAGGGTATTTTTGAGGGATCAATTGTAATAGAATCAGCAGTAAATGTAACCGTTAATGGAGGACAATAATAAATATTGGTATAAGGAAAGCCAAATACAACTATATACTTTTCCTTTGGGGCTTCGTATATACATGTATCATTGCCGATCACATAAGCCCTCTGAATTACGTCATAAATTCCGGTATCAGAGTAATAATGAATAGGATTTTGATATGTTCCTGTAGTTAAATTGTTATTGGTTCCTGTTGGAATATTTCCGGTTCCTTGAATTGTATAACCGTCTCCAAAGTCCCATTCCCATAAGTCAACGTCTGATGAATTTATAGAAGTGTCAATAAAAGAAACCCATCTTGGGCCGCAGATAGTATCATTAGTAAAGAATCCGATCTTTGGCCCTGGAACAGTAATAGGAGGCAGGGAGAATGTCCTTTTACATGTTGAGTCATTGGGATCAGACAAATCTAAAGTATCTTCCAACATAAGATTAGGGTAAAATACTCCTGCATTTGTATAATAGTAAACTACTGTATCCCCTTCTGCCATGCCTCCATCTCCAAAGTACCAATAATAATATTCGGCATTATAGGCATCAACAATAAATGTTACTTGATAGGGAGCACAGGTTGCAGTGTCAATTATTGTTGTATCAATTAAAATGGGACCTCCAACTTTAATGAAATCGGGCTTGAACATGGTATCAGTACATCCGAAGCCATCAGTTATTACCATTTGTACGTCATAAGACCCGGGGTCGCTATATGTGTGTGAAACAGGATTAAAATCTATATTATTAAGAGAATCGCCATCCCCGAAACTCCAATTCCACAATACCACACCCGGGGAGGAAAGATCATAAAAATTAGCAACATGCTCCGGGCAATCCGATATAGCAGAACTATCAAGAAAATCAGCTACCGGCTGGTATATGGTAACCGAGGTAGTAGTATCAGCTCTGCACCCGTTAGCATCAACTACCGTTAATATTACATTATAAAAGGTGGTGGTATCTTGTCCTGAATCAACAGTATCTAAATTTATAAATGTATGGTTCTGTATAGGGGTGGAAGTACTATCAACAGAACTTCCGTCACACCAGTCCCAGTAATATGTTATGGGACCACTGGCACAAGAGTCGCAAGCGCTGGCAAAATTTACAGGAGTTCCATTACACATATCAGGTCCTGAAAAATATGGATTGGGGCATGTTGTAGTAATATAATTAAGTTTATAATCATCACCTTGGCAGCCGAATTCATCTATTACTCTTAACCAGACATTAAAGCTACCGCAACTTGTGTATTCATGAGGTGAACTTACAGGTATAAAAGTGGTATCATTAGGTATATAGTTGTATTCATAATTCCATATCCATTGCATAATTTGGGCGGAATGAGTAGAGGTGTCTGTAAAAGTAACCTCCAGATCATCCAGAAACACATCATTCACACATCCGTCAGTTGTATCTGCAACAAGTTTGGGAGCAGGCAGTTCCTTAACTGCAATTTGGTGTGATATGCTGTCCATACATCCATACTGGTCAGTGGCAAACATTGTAACAGTATAAATACCGGGAATAAGATAAGTATGAGAGATAGGAGAACCGCAATCGGTCTGGCTGTCACCGAAATCCCAACAAGCAAATTGGGGATATATTGAAGATGTTTGGTTAGTGAATTGAGCGACAAAGAATCCACAGCTTGATGTATCACTGATTGACCCACCGGTGACTGAAAATTCAGCATCAACCTGGGATATATAGATATCTTGCTTAATAGAGTCGATGCAAATGGAATCCGGGCAGCCAATACATTCTCTCAGGGTATAGAGCGTTATGGTTTTGGTACCGGGTGTCATGTATGTATATTTAAATGGCAGTAATATAGTATCAGTAATAGTTGTGTCATAGGTTGTAGTAGTATCGGCTGCAATGAACACCGTATCACATCCCGACAATACCGAGTCGGATGGTACTGTAATAGTAGTTGAATCAGTTGTTGTATCAGCAGGTATCGTATCAAACCCGAGAAATATTGTATCTAACGGTACAAATATTAAAGTTGTATCTATTATTATTGTATCTGCCGATATCAACAATGTATCATTGCCTATGACGATGTTATCCGGTGAAACTGACACGATGGTATCCCCTGAATTGTAATATATCGTGTCGGGCTGGGAGAATATCATGATGGTGTTAATTACAACTGAATCATGTGGTATATAGTACAATGTATCAGTAGCTATTAGAGTAAATATTGTATCACCCGGTGTTATGATCATACCGGCTGCCTGTGTGAACATGGTGTCGCAGCCGAAAACAGTATCTGCTGTAATAATAGTCATCTCATCCGACATATAAATTGTGTAAGTGGAATCAATGATAGTATCTAACTGTGGAATAATAGTATAGTGGTAGATAATAATAGTATCTGGTGAGATAATAATCGTATCAGTTGGCATACCAATGTAGTGCATTATATCGCCCCGGATTATTACAGTGTCAGTGTCGGAGGGGGTAGGAAGAATAGTATCGGCTTCAACAGTAATTGAATCAAGAGGTCTTATTACTTCAAATACTGTATCACAAATGGAAGTATCTCCTGCAGTAAAAAACATTGTATCTCCGGCATTTACTATTGTGTCGGCAGGTACGAACGTTGTGTCATAGTAAAATATAATTGTATCATTAATATTATAAGTAGTATTGGTATCTCCAAAATTCCATATCCATATTTCAGCGCCTTCAGAAAGGTCAGTGATGGAGATCTGCCAGCCACCCGTTGGTAAGGTATCTCCAAAACAGAAGTAAGGATCTGTTGTCCAGGATGAGTCTTTCAGGGTTTGAACATCAAATAGTGGTTTTGGCGGTTCTACTTGGATATACTTCGGTTTAATAAGAGTATCTGACGGGCAAGAGTTAAAAATAGCTATCAGGAAAACATCAAAATAGCCGGTATCTGTATATTCATGAGTTGGGTCCTCTGTATTATCGGTGCCGTCATCCCCAAAGTCCCAGTACCAATCGTTGGCAAAGGTTGAGGACATATCATAAAAATTAGTCTCAAAGGGTTGACAACCTACAGTATCACTGACAGTGAATTCAGCTATGGGCGGTATTCCTGCCTTTACGAGTTCAACTGCAAATATTGTATCACTGCACCCTTTTAAAGTAATAACGGCAAGAGTTACGGTAAAAGAACCTGTATCTACATAGTAATGTGTAGGGTTCCTGTATGTACATTTGGTCAGGCAATCGTTTGTGCTGTCAGGTATTGCACTGTCACCCCCCTCAATCGTATATCCGTCCCCGAAATCCCAGTACCATGTAACTATACTATCACCGGGTATTATTGTAGTGTCATAAATACTCAGATCCCTGAAATTAATTTTCAGTGGTAAGCAGCCCTCGGTAATATTAGATGTAAAATCAAATGTATCAGCTTCAAAATTAGCTATGGGCAGGGTAATACGGATGAGACTGTCCTTTATTATGGTACTAACACAACCATTGGTGTCGGTAACTATCAGGGAAACGTTATAAAATCCCGGAGCGTTGTAAGTATTAGTGAATGTTGAAGTATCATAATCCCATGACCAATCATAGTCAGGGATGAGAGGATCCCAGTTATCTATGTCCCACTCCCATATACAGGTAAGACAACCGGGCGGTGCGCTGGCTGTTGTATCTGTAAAAGTTACGTCAAAGGGAACTGAGCATGAAATAAGGGTATCAGTAAAAAATCCCGCGTCAGGCAGAGGATATATGGTAATTAGATCGGAAACAACAACAGTATCGGTACAAATACCATTGGTGGAGACAAGGGCAACACTATAAGTACCGGGTGTGGAGTAGAAATTACCGGTAGTTGATGAACCGACAAGGGTAAAATTTCCATCAAGCGTGAAATCCCAATACCAGGGATAGGCAGAAGATTGAATATATGAGAAAGTAGTATCAGCAAAAGCAACTATCAGGTTCTCACATCCGGTTGTTGGAGTAAGGGTTTCAAAGCCTGCCTGGTAATCATCAATACGAATGGTTTTTATTATTGTATCTACACATCCGTTATCATCGGTAATGGCAAGCGCTACATCAAAACTGCCGGCAGAGTTATATGTATTGTTTACCGTATTACCTGTTGCATCTATATTAAATGTAATACCGTCATAATTAAAGTCCCATTGCCATGAGGATACTGGAGCATCGGCTGCTGTAGAGGCATCAGTAAACTGGACATTTGCAGGCGGGTTGCATCCCACAACAGGCGGGGTGCCTCCCAAATTAGGAGAAACATTGAAATTGGCTGTTGGAAGATTATGTACGGTAATAACATCATTACTATCTAATTTTTTCAGGCAGAAAGCATCAGTTACCTGCAAAAATATATCACAACCATTAGGGCAGTTTGCCGGAGAGTTGAATTGGTGGCAGGGATTTTGACTTGTTGAAGACCATCCATCTTGTGATGTCCAAAGGTAAGTAAAGGGTGGAATCCCTCCTGAAACTAAAGCAGTAAAACATACAGTATCTCCTTTACATACTTCAGAAGAAGTGACCGTAAAATCAATAACCGGGGGTGCAACCACTGTAATGGTTATTGTTGCCTGGTCGCTGTTTCCTGTTTGATTAGGCCCATCATATACTGTAAGAATTACATCATAAGTGCCAGGTCCTGCATTAAAATAATTATATGTGGGATTAACGATTGAATCATTAGTTCCTATTCCATCACCAAAATCCCAAAGAAATGAGATATAATTGGTAGAAGTATTTGTAAATGTAACAACCGGTGTAGGCTCAGAACATATAGTGTCACTGCTTACTGTAAAACTTGCATTCAACTGCGCTAAAAGGGCAATTGGTGCAAGTAATAATGTTGTGAATATTAAAAAAGATTTATATAAATTGAACTTTTTATGCATATTCAGTTATCATTTGCTTCAATTTGTTTTTTTTGCCAACTGTCAACTTGTCTATTAACATCAACAAAATTATCGTCCGCCAGCTGGCGGATGGTAAGTTTTAACTTTTAATTGACTAAAATTAAATCACTCCTCACCTTTTTGAATTTTTTTCAACGCTTTTTTAACGGATATCAGCTCTCCATCCCTGAATGCTACTACAACCGCCTTCTTGAACAGTTCCTTACTTAGCTCTGCCTGAAATTTTTTCGCAGATGCATAATCGGTTCCCTCTCCGGTTACGACATAAATGAACGTTTTTTTGCCCAGGTGTTCTTCTACGTCTTTCATTCCTTTTAATTGCTTTGAACTGGGTTTAAGTCTTTTTGATGAAGTTTTGATCTGAACCTTAAATTCAATAATGTCAGATTCTATCTCGTTTTCAAAATTTTTACCTAAGAACCGGATAGTTATACCTCCTGATATGAATCCTGTATTTGAATATCCAGCTTCAAGGAAAAACCCGACATTTTGATCATACCAATATCTTATTCCGGCAAAAGCTCCGTAATTGACCCCATCTTTTTGAGGTATGTTATATTGTTTGTCAATTTCTGTGTTACCTTCACCGGCTACCAGGTATTCTTCATTATCTACAAAAGGAACGGTTGACGCAGCTAAGGTGTAGCCGGCAATAGCCGATAAATATAAGTCGAATTTTTCAATGTTGATCTTACGGAGTGGATTGAAAAAATGATATGAACCTTTTATTCCAAAGGTGAAATAATTGTGCTTGTAGTTTTCAGTATTGGCTGAAAAATAATAATTAGTATCCTGATACATTTTGAATGCCCTTGTCTTTTCAATAAAATGCCCGGCATACCCGCCCACACTGATCTTTTCATTAAATACTCTTTCTGCTGACATAGTAACCGGAACAGAGTATCTTTCAAGGCTTAGAGAACCTTTATCCAGGGGAAGAAAGGTAATACCACAATTGAATACCCATGACCCTATCTCGTTAGCGTAAATTGTTGGAGTTTCACTGGCTGATAATGCGAGGTCCATATCCCGGAAGCGGAATTTGAATATTTCCATTTCTAGTAATGTTGGATTAGTTATCTTAACTTTTTCGGCATAGTTTAATCTCTTCTCTTTTACAAGTTCAATTTCTTTTTCTACCTTTTCAAGGTTGGTGTTATATGATTCCATTAAAGTTCCCGGGATTTTTCCTTTTTTTGTCTGGGAAGAATAGTAATCCTGCAACTTCCACAAACGGTTTAAGTTTTGTTCAGAAATATCTATATTTTCTGTTTGTGATGGTTCTTTTCCAATTGCATTTGCCTGTCCTGTCTGTTCCTGTACGATCGTGGATGTATCGGGAGGATTTTTAATATGGGCAAAGCTAACTATACATTGAGATAATATAATTAGAATAATCGTAACGGTAAATATGTAATTAACATGGCAATTTTTCATTGAATGAAAAAGGTTTGTTTATTGCCTCAAAAATAGTCAAATTTCCTAGAATAGTGATAAAATGACTGAAAATTATTAATGTTATACCCTTTCCGATTCACAAAAAGAGTCATTCTGACGGAATATAAAATATAAAAAAGAATATTCAATTGATATAAGACGTCTAAGATTTATTTTGGTTGCCTTTTGTGATTGCAGATTTTACCCTAACAGGTAATCAACTGAAAAGCTGAAGGATTTCAGACTGAAGGTTGAGATATTAATTAGTTTCCGTCCATAATGTCATAAAAATAGTAAAAAGTCCCATCCTGAAACAAGTTCAGGATCAAATTACAAATCTCAAATTACAAAGAAGGGATAAAAAGAAGTAATAGTGTAGATAATTTGTTGAGGATAGAGGCAAGGATGCGTTTGTGCGAAGATACAGAATAACAACCACCGCAAACTGCTGCAATCTTTCACCAAGGTCTCTTTCATACTTCATAGTTCATTTTTTGAGATTTGAAATTTGAAATTTGAAATTTTTGAAAATCTTTGACTTTATAGACAGACACTAATTATTTTATGAATAAACCGTAACAACCAACTTCCTCCTCCCCCCATGATCCCTGAACTCGCAAAGGTAAATCCCCTGCCACGTTCCTGTATTCAGCTTATGACCGGTGATGGGCAGGGTAACTGATGAACCTACCAAAGAAGACTTTATATGTGAGGGCATATCGTCACTGCCTTCCATAGTATGAGTGTACCAGGGTTCGTTCTCTTTAATCAACCGGTTAAAGCTGCTCTCAAAGTCATGCCTTACCGAAGGATCGGCATTTTCGTTAATGGTCAAACCGGCAGATGTGTGCCTGATGAAAACATTCATCATCCCGCTTTCGGGCAGATCGTCTATTTGTTCAAGTATCTTTCCGGTTATTAAATGAAAACCCCTGGGGTATTCAGGTAATGTTATCTCGAATTGTTTCGTCATAATTTAAAGTAAATCCGATTCGCAACCGGAATATTAGAACATAGCTTCGCAAGGTTATTAAAAAGGTTGCCACTAAAGCTCAAAAACACAAAATCCCACTAAATTCTTCTTTTATAAAATTTAGCCCTGTTATCCAACAGGGTAAAATGTTTTGGTGTTTTTGTGGCAAAATCATGGTATGCTGCCATAGCATGCATTGAAATTCTGATAAAAAAATATCCTCAAATCTATAAAATTTTAAAATATTATTTATATTTACTTTTTATATATAAAAAAAGAACCCGGATGAACATCATATCTATAGATTTCCAACCCGAATTCACCTTCAAAACCAGCCGCAGCAGCGGCAAGGGCGGGCAGCATGTGAACAAGGTGGATACAAAGGTTGAGCTCGACTTTGATGTGCATGCCTCTACCCTGCTCGATGATGAACAAAAAGCCGTTATTTTGGAAAAGTTCAAAAACCGGATAAATAAGGAAGGCGTGTTGCAAATAGTCTCCCAATCAGCAAGGACACAATGGCGCAATAAACAACTGGTCATCCAGAGGTTTTACGAACTGATAGAAACTTGCTTTATTGAAGAAAAGCCGAGAATCCCCACCAAACCCTCAAAAGCCGCTACTCAGAAACGGCTGAAGGGAAAAAAGATGTTGTCGGAAAAGAAGGAGAGGAGGAGGGATAGTAAATAGTAAGCAGTTTGCTTTTTTTTACCCCCTCTGCATCTCCCCCTAAAAACAGGGGGAGAGCCTCCACGCGTCAGCTCTCCCCATCTCCTGTTTTCAGGAGAGGGGGTCGGTGAGGTAAAGAAAACTCCCACACGTTAACTCTCCCCTGTCTACCTCGTACAAAAAGACGGATTTTTTTAGGAGAGAGGCCTGGTGAAGTAAAAAATAATTGAAAACAACAGGCAACTAAATTAATCAATCTTCGTCTTAAATATTAAAACATCTTTCCATAACTATTTCAAAATTTATCATCATGAAAACAAATAAATGGATCCTAACAGGGCTTTGCCTCGGCTGTTTTTCAATATCAGTTCAATTAAAAGCACAACTTACTGCCACTATTACCGACAGCGCTAATGTGAGTTGTAACGGGGGTTGTAATGGCGATGCAACTGTATCTGTTAGCGGAGGCACAGGTCCTTTTGGTTACATGTGGAATGACCCGATGATACAGACCAATACAACAGCTACCGGTTTATGTGCAGGAACTTACATTGTTACTGTAACGGATAGCAGTGATACCTCAACAGCAACCGATAATATAACTATTACGGAGCCCCCCGCGCTTGTTACTTTAATCATTCCTACAGATGTATCCTGTAACGGCAATTGTGACGGAGCAGCAACCGTAACTGTTTCCGGAGGAGTGCCTCCTTATGCTTATCTGTGGAATACCGGGCAAATGATACAAGTTATAATGGGATTATGTCCCGGGATTTACAGTATAACTATTACTGATGCTAATGGATGCACCGTAACAGATTCAACTGTCATAAGTGAACCTCCTCCTTTAGTTACTGTCATAGATAGTATAATTGATGCAACTTGTGGAATGTGTGATGGTAGTATTTTTGTTAGTGGGACAGGTGGAACTGCACCTTATACTTATTTATGGGATGATCCGGCTATGCAAACAACTACAACACCAACTAATTTATGTGCAGGAACTTACACAGTTACCGTTACAGACAATAACGGATGTGTAAATACTGCTTCAGCAACTGTAAATGACATCGCTGCATTTTCTGTTACAATTACTTCTACGGATGTTTCCTGTATCGGAGATTGTGATGGTACGGCAACTGCTACACCAACTGGAGGATCGCCTCCGTTTACATATCTTTGGAATACATCACCTGTTACCACAACACAAACAATTACCGGAATGTGCCAGGGAACATATACTGTTTGGGTAACAGATAACAGTGGATGTTCGTCAAATCAATCCGTAACAATAAATCAACCCCAGCCAATTTCATCCAATATAACTACCACAGACGCCACCTGCAGTTTATGCGATGGAAGCGCAACTGCAAATCCAACAGGCGGTACGCCTCCATATTCTTATTTATGGACAGGCGGGGATACTACACAAACCGATACCGGCTTATGCCAGGGCAGCTACAATTTACAAATAACAGATTCCAATGGATGTGCTTATGACACTACTTTTATAATTTACAATGCCAGCGGTTTTACTGCTTCAATCTCATCTGTTACAAATGCTTCCTGTAATGGCGTGTGTGACGGTTCGGCTACGCTCACCGCAAGTGGTGGTACAGCTCCTTATACATATCTTTGGGATGATCCCTCTTCACAAATCACTGCTACCGCTACGGGCTTATGTGCGGGAATTTATAGTGTAACTGTTACTGATAGCGCGGGATGCTTTTATTCTGACAGTACCCCTATTAGTGAACCAGCAATGCTTACTATTGTAATAAGCTCGGTTTCTGATGTGAGCTGTAATGGAGGAAGTAATGGACAAGCTTGTCTTACTGTTAGCGGAGGGACTGTGCCATATACTTATACTTGGGATCCACCTGTTTTTACATCTGATCCCTGTGCATTATCGCTGACTGCCGGCACCTACCTGGCAACAGTTGAGGATGCCAATGGCTGCTCAGATAGCGTAAATGTCACTATTAACGAACCAACTCCACTTATTGCATCAATTGCTTCTCAAACAGATGCTACTTGTGGTTCTTGCAATGGCAACGCATCTGTAAGTGCATCAGGAGGCACTTTCCCATACGCCTACTCATGGAATACTGGAGATTCTTCAAATACCGTGATTGGTTTATGTGGAGGAATATATTCTGTTGTAATCTATGATGCTAACGGATGTGATACTATGACAAGTGTTATTATTAATGATATTCCTCCATTTACATTTAACTTAAGTATAATTGATGCAACTTGCGGGAATTGTGATGGGAATGCAACATCAAATCCAGCAGGCGGTTCACAACCTTATACTTATTCATGGACTAACGGTGATACAACCCAAACTGCTGATAGTTTGTGTTCAGGTAGCCTTACTTTACAAATTACAGATTCTGCAGGTTGTATATTAGATACAACCTTTACAATAAATAATACTGCAGGTCTGACTGCCTCTATTACTTCAGTAACTGATGTTAGCTGTAACGGTGATAGTAATGGAACAGGTATAGTTACCCCAAACGGTGGCACCCCACCCTATACATATCTTTGGGATGATACCCAGGCACAAACCGATTCAATGGCTATTAACTTAGCTCCCGGCACTTATAATGTAACTGTTACGGATAGTGCTGGGTGCAACTTTACTTTAACTACTTCTATCCCAGAACCGCCACCTCTTACATTATCTCTTTTTCCTACAGATGTATCGTGTAACCAGACCAATGACGGATATATTTATATTAATGCTTCAGGTGGAGTGGAAAATTACCAATTCAGCATTGACAGCGGTTCTACATGGACTTATGATAGTTCATTCTTTAATTTATTTCCCGGAACGTATGAAGTTATTGTTCAGGACAGCAATGGCTGCCAGGCATCTGATACTACTACTATAGACACATCAACCTCCCTTAATATTTCCGCCACTGTTACAAATGCCGGTTGTGGATGGAATAATGGTTCAATAATGCTGAGCATCAGTGGTGGAATAGCTCCATACACTTACCAGTGGAGCCCCGGCTCTTGGTGGTGGGGCTCTTACAAAAATTACCTTCCAGCAGGATTTTACAATGTAACGGTTACTGATGCCGGTAACTGTTCAAATACTGCCAGCATCTTTGTTGGTGATGGTTGTGCTCCTAACTTAATAAAGGGAAAAGTTTTTGATGACATGAATGACAATTGCCTTATGGATAGCGCGGATTTTGGCTTATCCGGCTGGTTGGTGAAAGCAGATCCCGGGCAGGTTTATGCTTATTCTGACAATTCAGGAAATTATCACATGTATCTCGATTCCGGTAATTACACCATCTCACTCATAGACAATGATGTTCTGAGAACCCAGGTCTGCCCTTCATCACCGCCAACATACGGGCTTAGCTTAGGTACATCACCCGATACGGTAAATAATATTGACTTTAGTGTTCAATCGGCATCTTATTGCCCTGCTTTATCAGTTAACTTCTATCATATCGGATTCAGACCCTGCATTAGCAGTTGGTATAAGATAAATTATACTAATAATGGTACCGGAACTGCTTATAATGCGTATATTGAGCTGGAACTCCCGCCAGAAGTAACAGCTACTTTAGTTAGCGGTAATATTTATTTTAATAAACCTCCATATAATTCAACCCCATGGGATAGTCAGTCGGGTAATATATACACCTATAATTTAGGTGATGTGGCACCTCAACAAAGCGGTTCATTTTATGTGTTGATTGAAGTATCCTGTAATGCAGTTATGAACAGCACTCTTTGTGTTACTGCCCATATTTATCCCGACAGCAGTTGTTTTCCGCCTGATCCTGCCTGGGATCATTCCAGCGTTGCTGTTGTGGGTAAATGTGTTGGCGATAGCTTAGCATGTTTTACCATTTACAACACAGGAGATCCCGGAACGGGCGATATGCAGGGCGCTGCCGAATACCGTATTTATGAAAATAATATTCAGGTATCTGTTGGTACTTTCCAGATTGCAGGTGCTGATAGTACTGTTATTTGCTGGACTGCCAACAGCAACACAATCAGATTGGAAGCCGACCAGCGACCCGGGCATCCAGGTAACAGCCACCCGCAGGATAATGTTGAATTGTGCGGAGTTCCCACTTTTGTTACCGGTCAAATAACACAGGTTCCCGAAGATGACATTGATGATTTTATTGAAATTTTTTGCGACTTTGTAAAATCCTCATGGGATCCGAATGATAAGAATGTGTTGCCTGAAGGATTGACTGAAACATATCATTACATTGATTCTACCGATATCCTTGAATACCTCATCCGTTTTCAAAATACAGGAAATGATACTGCCTTTAAAGTAGTGATAAGGGATACATTATCGACTTATCTTGATATTTCTACAATAGAACCCGGAGCGAGCAGCCACCCCTTTACATTCGATATATATGAAAGCGATATTATTCAATTCACATTTGATAGCATTATGCTTCCTGACAGCATTGTCAATGAGCCGGAAAGCCATGGATTCGTGAAATTCGAGATCAACCAGCAACCAGGAAATACCAAAGGAACAGTGATAGAGAATGAAGCAGGTATTGTATTTGACTATAACGAACCAGTCAATACCAATACAATATTCAACACCATTGGCAACATTGATTCGATCACCTGCTTTATTAATGCCGGCTTTACATTCCAGGGTGCTGATCAGACTGTCACCTTTACAAGCGCTTCCTCAAATGCTGATTCATATTACTGGGATCTTGGTGATGGAAACACCAGCACCCAGCAAAACTATTCACACATCTACTCAGATACGGGAACATATATCGTAACATTAATTGTAAACAACGATTGCGGAATTGATACTATTAGCAAGGAAGTTACTATTCAATCCACAGGTATTTATCAAACAGGTTACGATGGTTACCAAATAACCGTTTACCCCAACCCGTTTAATTCAACAACAACGTTTGAGGTTTTGGGAACCGGTAAACCCGGACCTCTAACATTTGAACTGCACAACATCCTTGGTGAACGTGTAAATGTAATGAAAGGCATTTCCGGCAATAAGTTTGTTGTTAGCAGGGAAGGGCTGACTGATGGTATTTATTTCTACAAGATAAGTTCGGTGGATGGATTGATTACAGCAGGGAAGCTGGTGATCAACTAAACAAATCCTGTCAGGGTTGCGAATCCTGACAGGGTTTAAGGATAAGACCCGCAAGGTTTTTGAAACCTTGCGGGTCTTTTAAAAAAAAATTGTATCAATGACTGTAAAATTGCTTGTAAATCAAGATAAAAATTTTTATCTTTGAGACTCATTAAAAAAAGAAAGTAATAATATTAAATTTTAACTATTATGAAAAGACATTTCACACTTGAATATTGGATTGATGATAATTGGTATGTAGGAAAACTTAAAGAGATACCCGGTATATTTAGCCAAGGCGAAACGCTACAGGAATTAGAGGAGAATATCCGGGAAGTTTACCAATTAATGGCTGAAGATGAAGGAGAGCACTTCAATCCCAAAGTTAAAACCAAAGAAATTGAGCTGCAAATATGAAACGTGGAAACTTTATTCGCGAATTGGTACAAGCAGGGTGTTATCTTAAACGTCATGGTAAAAAGCATGATATATATGTAAATATCCGTAAAGGAAAAAGAGTGCCTGTACCACGCCATCCTGAAATTAAAGAAAGTATTTGCAGATTAATAAGGAAACAGTTGGGTATTAATAAGTAAATAATTTTGAAAATTTATCAACTTGAGAACAAATAACTGGATATTGACCTGCCTTTGTCTCTGCTGTCTGTTAATTGCATCAGATGTAAATGCACAATTAACAGTAACTACAAGTTCTTTTGATGCTACCTGCAATGGAAGTTGTGATGGTTATGCAACTGTTACTGCAACAGGCGGGGTGATTCCATATACTCACTTATGGAACGACCCTGGCTCTCAAACTACTGCAACTGTTACTGGCTTGTGTGCTGGCACATATACTGTATTAGTAACAGATAGTAATAGTGATACAGCATCTGCTAGTATAACAATATCGGAACCTGATGCTATTACAGTTACTATAACAGGAGATACAACTATTTGTATTGATGGCAGTGCTACGATAAGTGCATCAGCAACTGGAGGAACGCCACCATATATATACACATGGGATAATGGGTTGGGTAATGACAGCACTCATAATGTTACCCCTACTACCACTACCACATATACTGTGATTGTAATAGATGCCAATCTGTGTACAGGCGTTGCACAATCTGTAACGGTTTCAACAAACCCTCCGTTATCAGTAACGGCTTTTGGATCAGATATTATTTGCTATGGTGATAGTGCTCCTATAACAGCTGTTGCAAATGGTGGAGATGGCGGGCCTTATACATATACTTGGGATAATGGAGCAGGGTCTGGAAACATTGTACTGGTATCCCCTGCCAATACAACAACATCTACAGTAATGGTTTCGGATGCCTGCGGCACACCGGAAGCAAGTGCTTCGGTAACTATTGCACTAAGTCCGGCATTAGTTCTTAGCCCGGCAACAGCAACAATTTGTCCGGGAGAAAGCACAGTGTTTAATGTCAGCGGAGCATTAACTTATTGGTGGGCAGAGGAAGCTGCTCCAATGGACATAATAGGAACCGGCTCAACAATAACTGTAAGTCCGTCAGTTACAACCAGCTATCTGGTTACCGGAGATGATGGTGTATGCACCAGGACCGATACAGTTACGGTAACGGTGAATCCTTCGCCGGTAGCAGATTTTGGATTTATACCTAATGAAACAACAATAACAAACCCTGTATTTACTTTTACTGACCAATCATCATCTAGTGTTGTTTCGTGGCTATGGGATTTTGGAGATGATTCTGATTCATCAATCCTTCAAAACCCTGTTCATACTTATGCAGATACCGGGACTTATGCTGTACTATTGACCGTTTACGACAGTGCAGGATGCATGGATACAGCACTTTATTATGTTATCATCGATGATACAATGACTGTGAATGTACCAATTATTTATAATAAGGGGATTTCAGTACAAGTGTTCCCAAATCCATTTAATTCAACAACAACGTTTGAGGTTTTGGGAACCGGTAAACCCGGACCCCTTACATTTGAACTGCACAACATCCTTGGTGAACGTGTAAATGTAATGAAAGGCATTTCCGGCAACAAGTTTGTAATTAGCCGGGAAGGACTGACTGGTGGTATTTATTTCTACAAGATAAGTTCAGTGGATGGATTGTTTACTGCCGGGAAGCTGGTGATCAACTAAACAAACCCTGTCAGGGTTGCGAACCCTGGCAGGGCTTTTGAGACCCTCAGGGTTTTCGGAAACCCTGAGGGTCTTTATTTAAATAACAGGACATAACGGGTAAATAGCAAATAAGTATATTGAGAGAACTATTTAAGTTTCCAACATATTCCTTGTCAATAAATTTGCGCTGCTATGTCCATTAATTACTATTTTCGTAAAATAATTATTATATTGACAATCTTTAAAAAAACATAAAGGAACTTGGAAGGATCTGATATAAATCTGGTTAAAAGGTTAAAGGAGGGAGATAAAGACGCTTACGTATATTTATACGAAAGCTATTATGCAGATCTATGCCTTTACGCCAGTAAATATGTGAAGGATATTTCATTATCAGAGGAAATAGTGCAGGATGTGATCTTTAATATCTGGGAAAAGAGAAAGACACTTGAATTACCGGATCATATCAGACAATACCTTTACAGGGCTGTTCACAACCGTTCGTTGAACTATATGAAACATGCGCAGGTTGAGGAAAAGTACAGGCAAGACCTTGCAGCCCAGCCAAGTTCCGGTTTTTCCGATGACCTGGTGACAAAGGAATTGGAAGAGCATATCAAGGAAGCTATTAAGTCCCTGCCTGGCAGGCAAAGGGAAATATTCGAGTTAAGCCGTTTTCATGGCTTAAAATACCGCGAAATTGCAGAGAAGACCGGGATAAGCGTTAAAGGGGTTGAATATCATATGACCAAAGCACTGGAACACCTAAGTGATGCCTTGAAAGAATATTTGCCGGTACTTATCCCTTTGATAATTCCAGCTTTTAGCCCGCTAATAAGTTAAAAATGAAGGATTGACACTAGGGAAAATCCGGTTGAAATTGTAATGAATAAGAAGAGGACATTAAAAAGAATCAATCAATGGACAAAAACCTTATCACAAAATATTTGCTCGGAGAGACAACACCTGAAGAAACCCGCCAGGTTGCTGATCTTATTAATACCGATGAACAGAGCAAGGCATATTTTAACAGCATAAAAAAGGTATGGGAGGCAGCAGAAGTACAGAAAATTGCTGAAAACATTGATGTGGAAGCTGCAATAGATAAATTCCTCCAAAAAATTGAAGACAAAGGCAAAGTTGCTGCAGTTAGACCTATATTTGTAAAGAGCCCTGCCCTTAACTATATGCTGCGCATTGCCGCTGTTATTGTATTGGGGCTTGCTTTCTGGCTGATATTTTTAAACAGGACCGAAATAAGAACAATTGCAACCGGTGAGGAAAAGACTTATAGAGATACTTTGCCTGATGGCTCTGTTGTTTATTTGAATTCATATACTACATTAAAATACCCGGAAGAGTTTGATGATGATATCAGAGAAGTGTTCCTTGAAGGAGAAGCATTTTTCGAAGTAGCAGGAAATAAAGACAAATCCTTTGTTGTTAACCTGGATAATGCAATAGTTAAAGCGCTTGGAACTTCGTTTAACATAAGCGCATATCCCGCAGGTGATTCGATCGAGGTTATTGTATCAGCAGGCAGGGTATTGTTGTATTCTGTTGAAGATGATCTGACCGATCTCCCGGAAAAACATTACCTGGAAAAAGGTGACAGGGGAGTATTCTCCAGGATCTCAAAAAAGGTAGTCAGGGAAATAAATACTAACCACAACTTTTTATACTGGGAAACAGGCATCCTGGCATTTAAGGAAACTCCATTACCGGAAGTTATTAAAGTGCTTAACAAGGAATTTAATCAAAACATTGTACTTGGAAATGAGAATCTGGAAAACTGCATCTTAACGGCAGAGTTTAATAATAAGAGTGTTGAAGCGATCGCAGAAATATTGGAAGCAACATTTGGTCTGGAAGTAAAAAGGGAAGGAAATAAAATTATTTTACTGGGTAATGGATGTTAATGTTCAAAAAAGGAAAGAATATTACTTTGTAAAATGATTAAAAATGCCACAAAATCACCAAAACACTAAATCCCACAAAAATAGTTTTGAGCCGACACCTAAGGAAATTAAAGAAAAGGTTTGTTAAATAATTTAGTGGAATTTTGTGCTTTTGTGTTTTAGTGGCAAATTATTGTTAGCCAGAGGCTGATCCGCCTTACGCTTGCGCTGAAGCTTCAGCGTAGGCGCATGGCGGAAAATTCCGACACATATAAATTAAATCTATTGAAGCTTATCATTACTCTTCTGGTCTTTGTATTGTTCTGCCCGGGAATTTTTATACGTACAGCTTATGCCCAGGAACCATTGTTAAAAAAAGAGATGAGCATTTCGGCTTTAAATGAAAAACTGGTGGATGTTCTGGATAAAATCCAGAAGGCAGCCCTGATTCAATTCTCATATAACAGCAAACTCATACCTAAAGATGTCACCGTTTCTGTCGAGGCAAAGAATGAGAGTATTGAGGCAATTTTAGATGAATTATTCCGTGATTATAACCTTGAATACCGGGAACTGAATGACCAGATCATCATCTCCAGGAAAAAGGGCGTCTCTTCAATCTTTAAAAAGAAATCTGAAGTTGATAAAAAGGATGTGTCAACCAGCACCGGCTCAACCGGTATAAAAAAAGAAGCTGAACCTATAGAATCTGAACATGCTAAAAAGTTAATTCCGGATTCCGATACCGTAATAACTTTACAACAAGATACCATTGTTGAGGATAAATATGATACTGCAACTGTTTTTCTATACGATACCATTGTAAATTATGACACTATACAGCCCCCTGAAGCGCCAGGTGATACGGCTATGGAAACATTCAATTGGTTTGCAGGTATATCCGGTTCCCCTATTTTCCCCTTAATGAATAGTATCAGCGCTACTTCTGCAGGATTTGGAGAATATGCTGCATTAATAAAAGACGCGGAGACACCGCTGTTAAGCTATACATTTGGGGCAGACCTGGGATTTTATTTCAAAAAATTGACTTTGCAAACAGGATGTGCATATACGTTATTCAGAGAAAAAGCAGATTATAACATATCAACATTTGACGTGGATACAACATTTACCTGGGATATAACTACCCAGTCCTATTGGATCACGGATACTATAACAAGCTATTACGAAATATACGGAGCCGACACCAACTGGATATATATCACCGATTCATCACAGTTTACAACTGTGGATTCTGTTGAAATATCGAATTACGATACAACCGTTATTAATAATGATTATAATGGCATTAATACTATTTCTTATATAGAAATACCGTTTGTGATAGGGTATAATTTTATTTTAAAAAAGAAATTTAGCTGCAATGTAAATGGTGGTATTATAACGGGTATATTGATAAATACTAAAGGAAAGATCCTGGCGCCTGATGGTAACGGATTTAATGATATAGACAATAAAAATCATATAAAAACCAGCTTTTCATTGCTTTTGGGATTAGGATTAAATTACAAGCTGAATAATTATTTAAGCATTATCTTAAATGCTTATTACAGGCAAAATTTGAGCTCGGTTTACGTTAATAATTATCCCGTTTCCAAAAAGTGCTATTCTGCAGGACTTAAGGCAGGGATAAGATACAGATTTTAGGGACTTAGAGACGAGACCCGGTCTCGTCTCTACATTCCTTATGGTTGTAAAAACGACAACATGTTTAAATAAATGTAAGATGTTAGATATTGGATGTTGGATAAAAAACATTTAATATCCAATATCTAATATCAAAAATCTAATTAAATATTTTCCGCAGAAAGCAATTTAAATTTACCAAATATCTATATTGATAAAAAAAATATACATAACGCAATTCCTGATTCCATTAATCATCATCGGGAGCCAATTAAGATCAATATCTCAAACGACAATTACTCTGCAACCCGGTTCAGCGGAAGGTAAAGATGCAGTGGTTTTTTCACTTCCAAATAGTGTCAATACAAACTATGGTGATCGTATTTATATTTTTGCCTGGAGTTGGGGCTTCAGCAATATACATGGCGATTACAGGTCATATTTAGACTTCGATCTGTCATCTTTACCTGCTTCATCCTTCATTATCAATGCAACGTTAACGTTAACCAGCGATTCCGTGAGATCTTTACCGTACGGACATTCGACATTAAGCGGTTCTAATGCTGCATCTCTTCGCAGGGTAATATCATCCTGGGATGAGAATACAATAACATGGAATAACCAGCCGGCTTCAACTGCTGCAAACCAGGTAATATTACCACAGAGCAGTTATATAGACCAGGATTATGATGTTGATGTAACAGCACTTGTTCAGGATATGGCAGATAATCCTGTCAACAGCTATGGTTTTATGCTTCAGCTTGTTACGGAGCAGGGATACAGGTCATTGATCTTTGCCTCAAGTGATAATGATGATCCCGCGCGTCACCCGAAACTTACCATCACATATAATCCTGATACCATCCATACCTTGTCAGGAGAAATATATGCCGGAAGCAGCTTGTTGACGGATGGAATGGTTTACCTTTATGATACCAGCGGGGATAGCGCTGACACACCGTTCGATTCCATTGCAGTTGACAGCGGAGTATATACTTTTACTAATGTTTACACCGGGGATTATATTATCTATGCAGTTCCCGGTGATAATGATACGGCAGTGTATTATCCGGCATATTACGTAAATGCCATTTATTGGAATGATGCTTATGCTATCCCCGTTCATGCAGATGTTGGCAATGTAATAATTGACCTGGTTCCCAAAGGTATAAACAGCATATACAATGCCGGGCAGGAGAATGATCCCCTGCTTGTTTATCCCAACCCGTTTTATGATGTGGTAAATCTTATTATTGATGAGGACAGCGAGGAAGTAATTGATATACGACTATATGATGTTCTCGGACAGCTTGTCTGCATATCTTCAGGGCATAAGGCGGGAGATAAAATATCGTTTGGAAATAATCTCTATCCCGGAATTTTTGTTGTAGAGGTAAAACAAGGGGGATTAATTTATAAAAAAAGAATTATAAAAAATTCAGATTCTCACTAGGGTAAATCCAATCTAAATTGTATTGGTATTAAAGGCAATTACTTAAATTAATAAATAATTTAAAAATTTATCATTATGAAAACAAAACAAATATTTCTTGTATGGCTGTCATTGGTTATAGGCAATATTGCAACAGCCCAACCACCCATAGCAGATTTCACAGCTGATACCACTTATGGATGTGATTCCATGATGCTTTGTGTGAACTTTACCGATTTAAGTCTGAACAGCCCTACGTCCTGGTTTTGGGATTTTGGAAATGGAAATACTTCTTCTTCGCAAAATCCTTCCCAGTGTTATTGGAGTGCAGGCGCTTATAGTGTGACTCTTATAGTTTCTAATGCCTTTGGTTCCGACACCCTAACCAAACTTAACTATATAATTTTATCATTAGCGCTTACTGTTAACACTACAAATGCAACTTGTGGTAATTGTGATGGTGACGCTACTGTATCTGTATCCGGTGGAACCCCGCCTTATACCTATTCGTGGAGTAATGGTAGCACTATGCAGGCGACAACCGCTTTATGTGCGGGAACTTATAATGTAATAGTTTCGGATAATAGCGGATGCCAGGGACAAGCTACCGGCACAGTTACCCAAAATGGCTTTACGGCAAATATGGATAACATTACAAATGAAAATTGCATAGGATGCTGTGACGGCTCGTTATCAGTTAATCCTAACGGGGGTGTCACTCCTTATACTTATTTATGGGATGATTCACTTTCCCAAACATCACAAACAGCAACTGGGTTGTGCTTTGGATATTATTGCATAACCGTGACCGATGCTAACGGATGTGTTGCAATTGACTGTAATAATATTAGTTCTGATACATCAGGATGTTTATCAGTAACAACTACTTTTAATAATGCAACATGTGGTAATTGTGACGGAGAGGTCACCATTGTTGTAAGTGGCGGCACCCCACCATATACTTATCAATGGAACGATCCACAGTTGCAAACTACACAAACCGCTACCGGCTTATGTGCCGGCAGTTACCAGGTAAGCATATCAGATTCCGGCTCCTGCTCATCAACGGTTAATGTTGTAATACACGGAACTTTGAACCTGACCTTCAATACTATAAATGATTGTTCGGGCATGTGTGATGGTAGTGCAACTGTCATACCTTCCGGAGGCACGGCACCATATACTTATTATTGGAATAGTCCTGATACAGGATTTACACAAACTATCACCGGTCTTTGTGCCGGAATTTATTATGGTGTTATAGTTTATGATGCCGTCAGTTGCACGGGGGGTGGTGATGTATTTATTGATACTATTAATTGCGGTCCAAATATAGTATCCGGCACAGTATTTAATGACCTGGATACCAATTGCCTGATAGATAGCTCCGATAATGGTTTGCCGGGCTGGGTGGTCAGAGCTGACCCCGGGCCGGTATATGCCCTTACCAATAGCTCAGGGATTTATAAGCTTTACCTGGATAGTGGAAATTATACTATTTCTTTGGTAGATAATGATCCGTTCAGGGAACAGATATGCCCTTTTTCTCCTGCAACATATTCTGTCAGCTTAGGTGCCGGCCCCGATACTGTCTATAATTACAATTTTGGTTTACAAACCATTGTATTTTGCCCCGATCTAAGTGTTGATATTTCAACAGGGTCGGTCAGACCTTGTTTTAATACATATTATACGGTCAGTTACTGCAATGACGGAACACTACCGGCTACCAATGCTACGATTGAGATAGAGCTGGATAGTAATATATCTTATACTTCAGGTCCCGGAAATCTTATTTCTCAAATTGGAAATGTTCTAACATTTGATATTGGCACGGTAGATCCTGAACAGTGCGGTTCATTTTATCTTTATGTATATGTAACTTGTGATATGTCACTTTTAGGAAGCACCATGTGTGTTGAAGCACACATTTATCCTGACAGCTCATGTTTCCCTCCTGATCCTGCCTGGGACCATTCCAGTGTATCTGTTGTGGGTAAATGTGCAGGTGACAGTATGGCTTGCTTTACTATTTACAACACAGGCGATCTAGGAACAGGTGATATGCAGGGCGCTGCCGAATACCGGGTTTATGAAAATAATATACTTGTTTACACAGGAACATTCCAGCTTAACGGTAGCGATAGTACGGTTATTTGCTGGCCTGCAAACAGCAATACCATCCGCCTTGAAGCCGACCAGCGCCCCGGGCATCCAGGAAACAGCCACCCACAGGATAATGTTGAACTATGCGGTGTTCCAGCTTTCATTACCGGGCAAATAACCGTTGTTCCAGAAGATGATGAAGATAACTTTATTGAGATTGACTGCCAGGTGGCTGTTGGTTCTTATGACCCTAACGATAAACAGGTAAAGCCCGAGGGTTTGACCGATCAGTACCGTTACATTGATTCAACAGATGTTATGGAATACCTTATCCGTTTCCAAAACACCGGAACTTATTATGCCATTAAAGTAGTGATAAAAGATACATTATCGGATTACTTAGATATTACTACAATTGAGGCAGGAACAAGCAGTCATCCTTACACCCTGGATATTTTCGAAAGCAATATCTTACAATGGACATTTGACAGCATCATGCTGCCTGACAGCAATTTGAACGAGCCGGAGAGCCATGGATTCGTAAAATTCAAGATACACCAGGTAGCAGGAAATACCAAAGGAACCGTAATAGAGAACAAAGCCGGTATTGTATTTGACTTTAACGAACCCGTGATCACTAACACAGTATTCAACACCATTGGCAACATTGATTCGGTCACATGTTATATTGAAGCCGGCTTTACATACCAGGGCGCTGATCAAACTGTCAACTTTACAAGCGCTTCTTCAAATGCTGATTCATATTTCTGGGATTTTGGTGATGGCAATACGAGCACAGAGCAAAATCCTTTTAACACCTATCCTGATACCGGTACATATACAGTAACTTTAACAGTTAACAACTATTGCGGAAGTAATACATACAGCCAGACAGTAACCATGCAATCCACGGGTATTTATCAATCCTGTTACAATGGTTACCAAATAACCGTTTACCCCAATCCGTTCAATTCAACAACAACGTTTGAGGTTTTTGGAACCGCTAAACCCGGACCTCTAACATTTGAACTGCACAACATCCTTGGTGAACGTGTAAATGTAATGAAAGGCATTTCCGGCAATAAGTTTATTGTTAGCAGGGAAGGGCTGACTGATGGTATTTATTTCTACAAGATAAGTTCGTTGGATGGATTGTTTACTGCAGGGAAGCTGGTGATTAACTAGTTGATCCAGACCCTCAGGGTTTCGGAAACCCTGAGGGTCTGGCTGGCATCATATTATATCAGATAAAAGACAAGACCCGCAAGGTTTGGGAAACCTTGCGGGTTTTTGCAAAATATCATTATTTTGTTGAATAAATACATCAAAGTCAAATTATATATTTGATTTCCAAACATTTTTTATAATTTCACGTATAAATTCATAAAATAAAAAGATTCTTATGCAAGAAGATTTGCAAGGATTTAGAAATTCATTTCCCTTTCTAACCCGTTGGACGTATATCCTGCGGATTTTATTTCTATTCATTTTACTTCCTTGTCAAATTCTATCTCAAACCATTATTCCCGCCAATTATATTGCCACATTGCTCTTTGATGGAGAAGATACTTTTGATGATGGAGAGAAAAGCTTTCCCCAGCCATTTATATTCAATACCACCCAGGATGCTAATAATGACAGTGCGATAGATGTGGAAGATAACCTGGAGAACTTCATTACTTTTTCCATTGGCGACAGTTTGTACGGTACAGGAAGGACCGGCTTGAGCAACAGGGGTCCCAACGACCAGCAACCTGCCGTATATTTTCATATTGTTAAAACACAGGATTATGATGTTTATGAATACTGGCTTTATTATGCGGATAATGACTGGTTGAATGACCATGAGCACGATTGGGAAAAATACTTTGTCTACGTAAAGGATGCAGTACCTGTGTACATAAAGATAAGCAATCATGCCTTCTTTAATACTTATGGATGGTGTGAGCTGTTAAAAGATGACTGGCATCCTCAAATAGGCGTTGATGGCGGTTCACATGCCATGAAAACCGGTGACGAAGATGGTGTCAGAATACGTTATGATGGCGAAATATCAACAAATAACGGTTCATTGGATGCAGGAGATAATGATACCATACCATGGATCATCTTTTCAAATGATACTAATGTTCTGGATGCTGTTCCATACCAGCAAAGCCCTGATACTTTTTATTATGGGGATCCCGAATATTTTACCAACAGCAACGAATACGGTGATGCAAGAGACGCACCCTGGCTAAGGGATGAATGGGATAACCCGCCATCAGTTCCTGCGGTGAACTTAGGAATAGATACAAGTATATGCCTGGGAAATAGTATTATACTTGATGCCAGCTCTGGTTTTGACTCATATTTTTGGTCCGACAGCTCAACCTCTCAAACAATAACAGTTAATACAACCGGAACGTACTTTGTAAGTGTAACCGATGGTTCATGCTCTATTAGTGATACTATAGAAGTGATCGTAACCACAATGCCACAAGCCGGCTTTAATTATAATATAACCGGACTATCAGCAACCTTTTCTGATTCATCAATAAGTGCTTATAGTTATTCCTGGGATTTTGGAGATGACTCATCAAGCACCCAGCAAAACCCAACACACACCTATGGCAGTACGGGAACCTATACGGTTTGTTTGACAGTAAGTAACGCATGCGGATTGGATACGGCTTGTGAGTTATTAGTGGTGAGTGGTGAGTTGTCAATATTTGATTCGATTGCAATAAACAATATTCAATTAAAAGTTCATCCAAATCCTTTTAATTCAACAACAACGTTTGAGATTTTAAGAACCGGCAATCCCGGACCTCTAACATTTGAACTGCATAACATCCTTGGTGAACGTGTAAATGTAATGAAAGGCATTTCCAGCAATAAATTTATTGTTAGCAGAGAAGGGCTGACTGACGGCATTTATTTCTACAAGATAAGTTCGGTGGACGGATTGATTACTGCCGGGAAGCTGGTGATTAACTGACCAAACCCTGTCAGGGTTGCGAACCCTGACAGGGTTTATATTAAATTAGAAGGACAAAATGAATATTTTCAAAATAACACTATTTCTATCCTTAATTTATCCACTTACTATTTTCTCCCAAGACCCTGAATTCACTCAATTCTATTCTGCTCCACTTTACCTGAATCCCTCATTTGCCGGCTCTGCCGGGTGTTCAAGGGTTGCCCTGAACTACCGCAATGAATGGCCTGCTATTTCCGGGACCTTTGTAACATTTCACCTTTCGTATGACCAGTATGTTCATCCTCTCAGGGGAGGTATTGGCTATGATTCCTGGTATGATTTTGCCGGTGAAGGGACTTATAGCACTTATTATAATGGATTAATTTATTCTCCTAAATTTCAACTTAAAAACAAAATTTCAATCGCTCCTGCAATTAAATTCGGCAATATTTACAAAAAAATATATTGGAATAGTTTTTCTAATCCCAACTATCCCGAGGAAAGCACAAATTCGCAACTTGATATATCAGCAGGGGTTTTGGTTCATACAGTGAAATTATATGTGGGATTTGCTGTTGATCATATCAACCAGCCGAAGGAAGGATTTATTGTTGTTGATAATGCAAAATTGCCGGCAATACTTACATTCCATTCAGGATATGTATATCAGAGAAATGAAGATTCGTACTTTTCATTTTCACCTAATATCATATACAAAAAACAACAGGATTTTCAGCAAATAAATATTGGACTTTTCATAAATAGAGGAAAAATAACAGTAGGGGTTTGGTACAAGCAAGCGCAGAAAAATTCAGATACCTTTATTGTTGCGGTTGGGTTTCAGCATAGATGGATCCGATTCGGATACGGCTATGACATAACACTTTCCAAACTATCCAATGCCAGTGCCGGTTCACATGAGGTTTCACTGAGGTTTTTATTCAATTGTAAGAACAAGGAAGATAAGATCATACAATTAACAAATATTGCTTTTTAATACTGAAGTTAAGTTGCTTTTACTTTACGCACTAACTTTGAACATAATTCAGGCAGGAATCTTTTTATATGGATAAGCATTATTTCCTTACCTCCTATTAAAACTTCCTGTTTATTTTTCCTGATTGCTTTTATTATCTTTTTTGCGCATTGACCGGCTGGTATTCCATCTGCCTGTCCGGCATCCATCTTATTATACTTCTCCCCATCTTTGGTAAGTGCATTTAAGGATATATTGGTACTTACCCTGCCCGGGCAAACAATGGTTACTTTTATATTGTCATCAAAAAGCTCGGCTCTCAACGATTCAAAGAAACCATGCAATGCATGTTTGGAAGCAGAATAAGCCGAGCGCAAAGGAAACCCGAATTTCCCTACCATACTGCTGATTACTACAATATGACCCGATTTATTAGCAAGCATATAATGTAAAACACTTTTAGTCAATGCGACTGTACCGAAAAAATTAACCTCCATAATTTTTCTATCTACTGCCAGTGAGGTTTCTCTGACAAGTGACCGTTGACTTATGCCTGCGTTATTTATCAAAATATCAATTTTACCAAACCGTTTAATTACTTGTTCTGTCTCGTATTCAATATTATTTGTATCAGAAAGATCAAGAGGTAAGATCATTATATTTTCATCCTTGCCTATGCGTTGCATATTCAGGCAATTATCTTTCACAACTATCAGTTCCTCTTCCCTTAGGTCTGAGAGAACCAACTTTGCACCTTCCCCGGCAAAAGCATAAGACAGCTCTTTACCAATTCCTGAAGAAGCGCCTGTTATAAGAACAACTTTGTCTTTCAAAATTGAGATTGGGGTTTTTTATGTTTGCTGGTTAATCCTGTTCTTTATCATGTTATTACCCTATAACATTTTGTTGTTTCGACAAATTTTTACTCAAACCTGATGCAGGTGGTCACCTGTTATGATGATAACTTGCAACAGTAGATTTTTGGTTGCAGCCTTGTGCTACGTTATGAATTATCGCATTCTCTTTACCTTTGGCTTGCTCCACAAAAATAATAATTACTTGAATATCCTAATAGGATTATATTTAGAATCTCTCAATAATTAAAAAACATATCAACTTTACTAAGTTTTTGAATTTTGATATAGTAAAGAATTGTAATTTTACACAATATATAAATTCCCGGTTTCTCACAAATAATAATTTTTTAAATTTAGTATTATAATAATTAACATAATGTAAATTAAAATCTTATAAAAAATGAAAAAAGTAGCAATATTAGGTGCAGGTTATGTTATTAAGCCAATGGTTGATTATTTTATTGATAAATGCAAATATCAAGTTACCATGGCAACAAGAACTGTTTCGAAAGCAGAAAAAGTAATTGCAGGGAGGTCTTTGGGAACAGCAATAACATGGACAACAGATAAACTTGATGATTTGGATAAAATAGTTCAGGAAGCAGATATAGTTATTGTAATGATACCTCGCTCGGGGCATCCGGTAGTTGCAGAATCGTGTATAAAACATCACACACCCATGATAACTACTGACTTTATGCATCCGGGAATTTTAGTTTTTGACGCTGAAGCAAAAAAACAAGATGTCCTTATTCTAACAGAACTAGGTGAAGATCCAGGTCTTGATAATATGGGTTTAAAACAAATGATAGATGAAATTAAAGCAGAAGGAGGTAAAATTATTAAAATAACTTCATACGGATCAGGTCTGCCATCATTTGAGCATAATCGTAATCCTTTTGGATATATATTTTCGTGGGATCCAAAAGGTCTCATGAGATCAGCAGTATCACCGGCTGCTTACCAGGTAAATGGTAAAAAAATTGAGGTTTCAGCTAAATTCGAGCATCTTAAACTGGTTGATGTTCACGGAATTGGAACTTTTGAAGTATATCCAAGTAATGACAGTACCAGGTATATATCTCATTTTGGATTAGACAAAAATATCACTATCTTCAAAGGATTATTAAGATTTTTAGGTTGGTGTAATACAATAACAAGCTTCTTAAAGATAAAATTAATTGAGAACACTATTGAAACAAATTGGGAGAATACAACCTATGCTCAGTTTATGGCTCGCCTTGCCGGTGTAGAAGCCACAAAAAACGTCAAAGCAGATGTTGCCAATTTTCTAAATATTGACGTTAATGATGATATTATCAAACGAATGGGCTGGCTTGGATTATTTGACGATGTTCAGATTTCTACTACAAAAGGCACTAATTCGGATGTCCTTGTTGATCTGATGTTAGAAAAAATGTCGTATGCTCCGCATGAAAAGGATATGATAATCGTTCATAACGAAATTACCGTTGAGTTCCCAGGCAGAAAAGAAAAAAGAATAGCCAGCATGTTAGTTGAAGGTACTCCCGGAGGAGACTCTGCTATGGCAGGGGCTGTTTCTTTGCCACCGGCTATCGCAGCGAGACTTATTCTGGAGGGTGAAATTACAGGAAAAGGTGTCCATATGCCATCAACACCTGAAATGTATGAACCTATACTAAAAGAAATGAGCACTTATGGCTTTTCATTTAAGAAGGAGACAGTTCAGTTATAAGAAGTTTTCTGATTATTTTATTGTATCGGAATTTCCCACCAAAGGTGGATCAGCCCTCTGGCTGACAATATTTTATCCTCTCGCAAAGCCCGCAAAGGGCGCAAAGCTTTATTTTAATAAATTATTGCGAACTTTGCGTGCTTGGCGAGCTTTGCGGGAAAAAAATGCATATTGGATTGTTTTGGTATTTTTAATTGATCTATAAAGCATTGTTCTTATAAACCATAAAGTCAGGGCATCCTATATACCAACGAATTTATGTTCATCCCTGCCCCTACTGAGGCAAATACAATAACATTTCCTTGCCTTAGCTCATGGTTATTAAGTTTCCCTTTAAGTAAGAGATCCAGCAAAGTAGGTAAGGTTGCCACTGAGCTGTTTCCAAGCCATGAAATGGTCATAGGCATAATATAATTTGGCAATTCCTTCTTCCCATATAGCTCGAACAAACGCTTCAATATTTCTTCATCCATTTTTGCATTTGCCTGGTGTATCAAAACCTTCATAACATCATTAATGTATAATCCTGCTTTTGTTATACAATCCTTAACTACCTGGGGCACGTTTTTTAGAGCATACTCATATAATTTACGGCCGTTCATCTTAAGAAATAATTCACCGTTTTCCAGATAAGAATAAAATGATTTATCCATCTTAAGCAGATATGCATTTTCAAGAGTATCTGATCTGGTCTTGTGAGACAATATACCTATTGGTTTATTACTTTCTTTTGCCTCAACTAATGTAGCACCTGCACCATCAGCATAAATCATGCTGTCCCGATCATGGGGGTCTGAGATCCTTGAAAGAGTCTCTGCACCAATAACAAGAACTCTCTTTGCATCACCTGATTTAATATAATAATCCGCCTGGATCATCCCTTGAAGCCAGCCAGGGCAACCAAAAGGCAAGTCATAGGGTATTGTATCAGGATTTTCTATCCCTAATTTATATTTAACCCTTGATGCAATGCTTGGAACAAAATCAGACCTTTTATTCTCTGCACTTATATCACCGAAGTTGTGTGCAACAATTATGTAATCAAGACATTCCTTATCAATCATTGATGATTCGAGTGCATCCCTTGCAGCATAATAGGCAATATCAGAAGTAACAAGATCGTCTGTAACATACCTTCTTTCTGTAATCTTTGTTATCTGTTCAAACTTATCTATGATCTCCTGATTTGGCTTGTCGAATTTTTTCCCTCCAGTTTCGTAAAACTCATTTTTTAGAAAATCCTTGTTGGAAATTTTTTTTGTTGGAATGTAACTCCCTGTTCCCACAATAGTAGAATAAAAATTATTATTCATAAAATCAAAGATTAAAACATTTCTATTCAAAGATTTTATCCAATTTCTATTTTTACTTTTTTCATTTCGAAAGGCACATCGATCATCAGCTCATAATCTCCTCCTGCTTCTAACATGTCTTCATCATCTTCATCATAATACCAATTGATGACTATTTTGGTAGTGTTGCTTTCATGATGAATAGATTCTAACTTTCTAAATATATCGAGGATACACTTGGATGAAGCTGTATTAAAATATTCCAGGTGAATATTTACATTTGTCATAGGCGGGGCTACTGCTGAATATTTATCCAGCCAAGATAGAAGCGGGTCATATAAACCAAGCGAGTTTTCAGGGATTGACTTTCCTTTAATTTCAATCAATCCTTTTTCAGCATCAAAATTAATAGTTGGTGTTTTATCTGTACCTTCAATATCTATAGATTCCATATCTTTTGTTTTTATTTTTGATTATCACTATTCAATAATTAACATTAAAGAATTCAAAAGTGAACAAAAATACTAAGAAAACCAGATATAAAAAAAGGTTTGATAATTTATATATATTAAATTTGAATCAATTTTCTATATTTGGTCTGCAATATTACAATATTTCGTTAATAAATTGTATGTAAACCCAAAATATTGAAATGGAGCCCTTCGTCCCTCAGGATAAACTCCGCGGAATTCACACCTGCGTGCCGAAACGCACTATGGCGTGCAGGCACGAGGGCTTTTGTGCGGCATGCCTAAAGGTATGGGTGAATTCAGATACAATAAATTATTAGTTACTAACATTTTTTTCAAGCTGAATAGTTACAATAATATTATATATTTGTACGTTTTTTTGTAAGGCATATAAAATGCTATTGACATCGTAGCTCAGTTGGTAGAGCATCGGCCTTTTAAGTCGGGGGTCCTGGGTTCGAGCCCCAGCGGTGTCACTAATTAGAGTCTGTACATAAAGTATAATTTATATTCCATTTCTAATTGCGGATTTTTTAATGCGCATTCCTGCCTGTCGGCATTTAGGAATTTTCAAATACTAAAATCCGCAATTAGAAATGGAATATCCGCAATTTTTAACATGCACGACTTTATAGTCAGATATAAATTAGTTTTGGACTAATTATTGATAAGTCAATAAATATAAATCTTTTTTCTTCTTTTTACGTATAAATTGATGAGAATTGCAGCTACAATAGGAATGAGTGTTCTAATGATGATATTTTCAAGCTTTAGCAATATTAAGTTTGATGATGTCAACACTAATGCTAAAGTTAAGGTTATGTTCATTTATAACTTTACAAAATATATTGAATGGCCGGCAGAATATAAAAAGGGGGATTTTGTAATAGGCATGCTGGGTACATCATCCCTGTATCCCGAATTACAAAAAATGAAATTAAATAAAAAAAGAGGGAATCAATCATTTGAGATCATTAAATATTCATCTGTTGATGCCATTGAAAAATGTCATATATTATTTATTGCTAAGGAAAGCAGTGATCTTTTAAATTCATCAGCAAATATATTAAATGGGAAATGCACTTTGATAGTAACTGAAAAACCCGGATTAATTGACAAAGGAACAGCAATAAATTTTGTGATTACAAATAATAAACAGGGGTTTGAATTGAACAGGGATATCGTTAAAGATCACGGTTTGAGTTTAAGCGCCAGTTTAGTAGCATTTGCAGTAAAAGTAATATAATAAAGAACATAACTTTGTTAATTAATTAAAAAATACCTAAAATTAAATATACTATTTTTATCTCCCGCTAAGCTCGCAAAGAACGCCAAGGACGCTATGATTTTTAAAAAGTATTTCAGCGGGCTTTGCGTGCTTAGCGAGCTTTGCGGGAACAAAATATTAAAATTCAGATACAATATATTAAGCATGAAGGTCAAATTAAAAAACAGAAAAATCCCACAGGGTTTACTCTGTAATATTCAGGCAAAAGCCGGAATACTGGCAGCCCGGGATATTTCAGAAGGGAAATACATAAAATATTTCAGCCTGAAAGTTATCCCGCATATATACTTTACATGCGTGTTAGTAATGGTCTTCTCTCTATTAGCCGGCATTGTTACGGCACAACCTGAAAAAATACGAGAGGCATTGGAATTCCTGCATGGTGGTGAATTTGACAAAGCCAAAGAAGCAATTGATATTGCTTCTGAAAATGAACAAACCGCCAATGAAGCAAAGACATGGTATTATAAAGGTTTTATATACAAGGAAATATATAACCAACTGGAATCTTCAAACCCAACTGCTACTAATAGACCCAAGTCAGTTATGTTCTTCAAAAAAGCTATTTTGTTTGATAAAGATGGTAAATGGACCAAGGGAAGTAACGGATCAATCAAATTTTTAGCTACTACGTATTATAATGATGCTGTTAGAACACTTGATTATGATAACTATAAAATAGCCATAGCAAACTTTAATAAGTATAAAGAAACTATTGTGATAGCCGAACCGGAAATAAATTTAGATGAAAAAAATATCGCTTTTTATAAAGCACTTGCTTCATTATACACCAATATCTACGAATCAGATAAAAAACAACATGGAGATTTCTGGGTAAAGGCGAGAGATGCTTATGAAAAAGTGCTGGAGGTTGATCCAAATAACCTCAGTGCAAATTACAATACCGGGATTCTATATTATAATAAAGCAGTAAATATTATTAACCAAACAGAATATGACATTGACCTTGTAGGTCTTAGTGATATACAGGATACGTGTGTTGTACTATTCAAACAATCTTTACCATATATGGAAACAGCTTACAAGTTACAGCCCGACAATAGAAACACACTGATAGGACTCTCAGGTATTTATTTTGGCCTGAATGAAGTTGAAAAAAGTGAAATAATAAAAAAGGAATTGGAATCCTTACAACAGAAATAATCATCTTACTTTAATATCCCCTTTAATAACTCTCCGATTTAGATAATGCATTTCAAATTTACTATAGGAAAGAAAATAGGTGCAGGTTTTGGTGTTTTGCTTTTTTTTACCATAATCGTCTTTCTTTTGACTTATTTCACCTTAAAAGATAGCAGAAAGATCAATGAAGAGATCACCGATATTTACAACCCTTCTGTTGATGTTCTGGAGGACCTGAACCGGCTGGTTGATAATTCCAAATTGCTGATCACCAAGTGGGTGCTTGTTCAAAGCAGCGATGACGATCCTGATAAAGATAGATTGAGGGAATTGATAAATGCTGATTATCCTGCCATAAAAAAAGCAATTGAGAAATTAGCTGTCAATTGGAGCAAAAATGAGGAAAAACATATAGAAGAGATCTTTCAAAAGATTGAAAGCCTGTTTATTTTGCACGAGGATATTATGAGCCAGATGAACACCTGGAAAAGCTATGAAGAAGCTTTGGTAGTTTTTTTTCTAAAACCTATGGTTGAGGGTGGAGAAGTTGAAATACAAACTGAAGATATCCAGAAAAAATTAGCTAACATTATTGAATTACAATATTCAAAAACAAATAAAAGAAGCAAAGACATGAAAGCTTCTTTCGATGACCTGGAATTTGTCGTTAAATTTCTTGGTATAGGATTATTGGTTGGCGGAATTTTGATTGCCCTATTTACAGTTAGGACAATAGTTAAACCGGTACAACAACTAAAAACATTATTATTGCTGCTTGGAAGGGGTATTATTCCCAAAAAAAAGATGAAAGACAGGGATGATGAAATTGGGGAGATGTCAGCAGCATTAAACGACCTGGTTTCTGGATTTAAGCAAACAACTAGGTTTGCCAATGAAGTTGGTTCAGGCAATTTTCAATCTGATTACCAACCTTTAAGTAGTGATGATACACTTGGGCACTCTTTACTTGCCATGCGCAAAGATCTATTTGAATTGACGAGTAATCTTGAACATAAAGTTAAGGAAAGGACTGAAGAAGTGGTGAGGCAAAAAGAAGAAATCGAGGTCAAGAATAATGAGATTACCGCAAGTATCAGGTATGCAAGGAGAATACAAGAGGCAATCTTACCGGATAAGAGTGTCGTGAATAAAGCATTAAGAGATTATTTCATCCTGTACAAACCAAAGGATATTGTAAGCGGTGACTTCTACTGGATAGAACAAAAAGGTGAAAAAACATTATTTGCAGCAGTGGATTGCACAGGGCACGGTGTACCCGGAGCATTTATGAGTCTTATCGGAAATTCCCTTCTTAACCAGGCAGTGGATGAGCATGGAAAAACCGAACCCTCAGCAATACTTAACGAATTAAATAAATTGGCTAGTGAAACCATTAGCCAAACATTTGAAGAATCTGTAGTTAAAGACGGGATGGATATAGCTTTTTGCAGTATTGATTTCGCCAGGAACGAATTACAATACTCTGGGGCTTTTAATCCTTTGTATCTCGTAAGGAAAAAAAACGGGGAACATTTATCCGACATATCCCCTGAACTGCTGAAAAATGATACTACTGAGGTTAAACTCTCGGGTTTTGGATTTGACCTGATAGAAATTAAGGCAGATAAATTTCCAATAGGAGTGTTTATCGGGGAAGAAGTAAAAAAATTTACCAATCACAAAATTAATTTAGAAAAAGGTGACACAATTTACGTTTTTTCAGACGGATACGTTGACCAATTCGGAGGAGTAAAAGGAAGGAAATACATGGCAACTCGCTTCCGGCAACTTCTACTGGAAATTCAACATCTATCTATGGAGAAACAGAGAGAACATCTTGATAAAACAATTGAACAATGGAGAATGCATCCTTATCGCCCCGGTGTTGAATATGAGCAAATAGATGATATTTTGGTGATAGGGGTGAGGGTTTAGAGTTTAAAGATGAATTCCCCTGATATATAGCATTGTCCTCCTTCTGCTTGCCTCTAACTGCCTGCCTCAGTCCCCCATGACGGAAGGGGAATCTTCCTTTTTTTTCAGAATAAAACAAACTGCCCCTGATTTCAATATAAAGAGAAAAACCCCGGTATTAATCATTATGTACCTGTTTCCATCCTGTTTATTTGTTCGCTTAACCAATTAGTTAAAGCGTTTGCTCCAGTTTTATTTAAATGATTTTCATTATACCAGTTGTTTTGGTCATTGAATATCTCTTTAGGTGGAATTAATACTTCCCCGTATTCTTTATAAGTATCATACTCCAACGGTTTATCCAAATTAGAGCCATAAGAAGGAAAATATAAGAACAATATGAATCCGTGTTGCTCTTTAACAAGAGTGTTTATTTTTTTTAAATATCTTCTCGGGTATACCATATAAAAGTTTTTTTGAAATTGACTAAGCTTTGGTTTTGGTTTAGAACGTTTTAATTTATATTCATTAAGTAATTCACTAGAGGCAGTGTCCTGAGAAGAAGCAAACCCATAATTGTTTTTCCTTTCTGGAACATATTTATCTTTTTTGCATGCAGCATCTTGCAGTAATTGTAATTTATAAAGAAATGCATGATAATAGTCATTTATAAAATCCCTGTTAAATAACAGGTATGGTAAAAAAACATCTTTCTCATCTGCTATGTATGGGAAAATGGGGTGGCTGTATCTATCTTCGTCTTCCCTTACTTCAATAATGATCCATTTTGGCTTTTTTGATTTCAAAATATCCTTAACCAAGGAATAGCTAAAGTTTCGACCCAGCCTGCAATATCCAAGGTTTGCGACTTTCAGGTTTTGTCCTTGTATATTACTTTCTATAAGTTCATCATTTATACCATTTATAGTATGGGACGAACCAATAAATGCAATATCAATAGGTCTTGGATTTAGAAATATTCTGTCATGGATCCAAATCCCTTGATTGAAGCAATCATTTTCAAGGTTTTGATATCGCAATCGCTTATCTATTGGTATTAAAGCAACTATTAAAAAAATTAGTGCCAAACCCATAGAAAAGAGTGCAATTTTTTGATAGAACTTTTTCACTTAAAATTGAAAGTATATAAAATACGGTTTGATATTAAAATCGGACATGAACAATATTATGATGATCAGTAAGTAATAAATGCCTAACCTAAAGGATTTTTTAAGTCCTGAAACAAGAATGTTAAAATCATATAATCCGATTTTTTTCTCTAATAGTATAAAAGAAAGGAAAACGATTGAAAATAAGTAAGACTTAATCAAGGAGAATTGCCCAATAAATATAGTTTTCAGTTCTATAAAGTTAAATTCAAAGTGTATTAATTGTAATACTATGGATTTTAAATGTTGCATGTCTTCTGCTCTGAAGGGCAACCAGAATAAAGAGACGATTAAAAATATTACAAAGGGGGAAACCCGGGTGTGATATATTTTATAATTGCCCAACCACTTTTCGATAATTAATGCCATTCCATGAATTGCACCCCAGATCAAGAAGGTAAAATTTGCTCCGTGCCATAATCCTGATAATAGAAAAGTGCTAAAAACATTAAAGTTTCGTCTTGCTCGTTTTACCTTACTTCCACCAAGAGGAATATAAACGTAATCTCTAAACCACGTTGATAAGGAAATATGCCATCGTCTCCAAAATTCCGTAAAGCTTTTTGAAAAATACGGAGTTTTAAAATTATCTGTCAGCTTAAAACCCAATGTTCTGGCTACACCAATGGCTATGTCAGAATAACCTGAAAAATCACAATATATTTGAAACGAAAAAAAGATGGCACCTACTATTATTGTGAGAAAAGAATAATTTGAAGCTGGATCGAAAATTTGGTCAACAATTAAGCCCAGATTGTCAGCTATAACAGTTTTTTTGAATAATCCCCATAAGATCAATCTCAGTCCACCAACAACTAAATTGTAATCAAATTTTTTCCTGTTAAAAAATTGAGGCAATAAATTTTTTGCTCTTTCAATTGGTCCTGCAACCAATTGAGGAAAGAATGCCACAAATGAAAAAAATGCTAAAATATTTTTTGTTGGGTTAATTCTTTTATTATAAATATCAATTACATAACTAAGTGTTTGAAAAGTATAAAAACTTATGCCTATTGGCAAAATAATACTGATTGTATTAATGTTGTGATGAATAGAGAGCAATTTGCATAAATCGACAAAAGAATCTATGAAAAAATTATAATATTTGAACAATCCTAAAATCCCAATATTGATTAGAATGCTTATAATGATGAACACCTTTCTTTTCTTTTTTTCTTGAGTGTTGAATATTTTAATTCCTATAATGTAGTCAGTAATGGAACTAATGATTATGAGTCCTAAAAATCGCCAATCCCACCAACCATAGAAAAAGTAGCTGCCTGATAGAATGAAAACATTTCTAACTTTTGGAGAAAAACGATTATTTATCGACCAATAAATTGGGAAAAAGAACAGGAAAAACAGAATAAAGGGGATAGAATTAAATACCATTTCATTTAGGAATGGCATAAATATACAAATTATCGAAAGGACTATTAATATTTTTATTTAGTTTAGCACCCATACATTTAAAACATCAAAATCCAAACTTTAAAATAATTGAGATTAGAACTGAATGCAACTTTGTTAGTAAAAAACATATCTCCCTTGCCCGCAATTCATAAAATATTATTCAGATCTTTAATCTCAGTCTTGATTATTTTTAATTCCCAATTATCCGCTCAGTGTCCCGACCTGATTGACGGCACCGGAACCCCAAGCGCTGCTCCTGTTTGGGTAAGCTGCGCAGGGACCGATTTCATCCTTTTCATTCAATCACAGGATACCATATTTGATTATTCAATAGACTTTGGCGATGGAAGTCCGTTAATGACCGGGGATACTTTGCTGCCCGGCTCTTTTGTATCATATATGTTTACTGATACGGTTGCCAATTTCACAGTAACGCTTAATGATACAACCTCTGGAGGAACACCTTGCGTTTTAACCGGAACGGTGATAATGGAAATAACCCCATCGGCTTCGATACAGATACCAGTGGGTTCCCCTACTTATGGCTGTGCGCCAGCAGCTTATGCTTTTGAAAATGCCACAACCAATGTTTCACAAAACACCGTATTTACATGGAATTTTGGAGATGGGAGCCCTGTTGAAGTATACGGAGATACGAATTTAGGAGATACTATCTATCATACCTATTTACCCGGTACGGTAAACTGTGATGTGACAGTTAACTTAACAGCTCAAAATAATTGTCCCCCTATTTCAACAAATACCTATTACCCGATACAGGTTTGGGATTATGATGATGCCCAGATAACCGCCAGTCCTGTGCTATTATGTTATCCTGATACTATTGTCCATTTTGACAATACAACAAATATGAATTGTTTAGTAACCGGCAACACTTCCCAGCGATATGAATATTGGAATTTCGGTGATTACTGGGGCTTGGGCTATGACTCTATTATAGACTGGCAACCTTTTAACCCCCCTGCCAGGCCGGGATATGATATAGGCTTACCGGGAATCGGGACTTATACGATCATGATGATCGACAGCAGCTTTTGCGGGCAGGATACTGCTTATACAATCATTAATATTGTTCCTCAGCCAACTGCAGGTTTGTCTGCAAATCCTGATACTATTTGTGAAGGTCAGGATATCGTCTTCACAAACCAGTCGGCAGGAGCAAATTCCTATGACTGGAATTTCGGAGATGGCTCGGGCTGGATGACCACAGGCAGTAGTGGTAATCAGACTCATACTTATACTGTTGCAGGGAATTATACTGTATATTTAGTTGCCAATATCACCGGTGGAACAGCAAGCTGTACGGATACTGCTTCAGTTGATGTTGTGGTGCTGCCCGGACCTCAGGCTATCTTTTCTGCTGATGTTGTTGAGGGATGTGATAGCTTATCAGTAACATTTTCTGATTCGTCAATAGATGCTGTTTCATGGTTTTGGGATTTTGATAATGGCGACACCAATAATATTCAAAATCCACCTGTTCAACAGTATGACACTACGGGAACTTTTATCGCAACACTTACTGTTATAAGTGCTAATGGGTGTACTGATTCACAACAGGTTACAATCAATGTTTTTCCTACACCTGTGGTAAACTTTTCAGCGCCTGCCGTATGCGTTAATGAAATTACCCTGTTCACTGACTTATCAACTGTTGCCGGAGATAGCATCATTAGCTGGTTCTGGGATTTTGGAGATGGAAATACAGATTCAGTGAAAAATCCAACAAATGTTTATACTTCTCCGGGTATATATGATGTTGCGTTAACAGTGTCAACAAACAATTGCAGCGCTACCGATACTATTCCTGCTATTGCCGACACACTTCCTAGTGCTTCTTTTACTTCTGATGTCACAAATGGATGCACACCCCTTGATGTTGTTTTTACTAATACTTCAACAGGTGCAATATCCTACCTGTGGTATTTCGGAGATGGCGATTCCACTTCAGCCGTTGATACCAATCATACGTTCATTAACACATCATCCAGCGATACTACTTATGTTGTTCTACTGATCGTAAAAACAGCTTCCGGGTGCATGGATACCGCTGTTCAGAATATTACAGTTTATCCTGAACCAGTTGCTTCATTCACTTCTGACGCTGTTCCGGCTTGCAGCCCTGTTAATGTGAACTTTACCAATACATCTTCCGGTGCAGCATCTTATTTCTGGGATTTTGGCGATGGAACAATTGACACGGTGAACGTAAACCCTTCGCATACTTTTATAAACAGTACTGTCTTTATCGCAAACGATACCGTGACGTTGATCTCAGTGTCGGTTAATGGCTGCAGGGATACTACATCTCAAATTGTGACTGTATATCCTTCGGCAAATTCTGTAATAGCAATTCCTGATACCGGCTGTTCTCCCATACCGGTCTATTTTAACAGCACTTTACCTGGTGCGGTCTTGTTTCAATGGGACTTTGGCGATGGATATACAGATTCAGTGCAAAATCCAACACATACTTTTGTCAATCCGTCAAATAATAATGATACGGTATATACAGTTCAGTTAATTGTTACTTCGGGCTTTTTCTGTGTTGATACCTCCTCCATAGATGTCATCGTTTATGCAAAACCAAATGCCCTGTTCTCCAGAGATACGGCAGCCGGCTGCAGCCCATTAACTGTTACCATCCAGGATTCTTCTATTGGAGCAATGAACTATTATTGGGATTTTGGTGACGGAGATACTTCTTCCACATCTCAAAGTACATTCACCCATACTTACATGAATACAACTGGCTCCTCAATTATATTTGACCTTACTTTGATAGTTGAGAACGCAAATAGCTGTTTGGATACAATTATTCAGCAAGTTGAGGTCTACCCGGATGTCACTGCCAATTTCACAATGAGCGATACCACAGGGTGCAACCCTATTACCTTATCCTTAACAAATAGCTCTTTATATGCCGATTCATTGTTCTGGAATTTCGGTGATGGAAGCCCAATTGAAACCGCTCAAAACCCTTCACATATCTTTACAAGCACTTCCGTTACAGATACTGTTTATACTATAACTTTAATTGCCCTCTCAACTAATGGCTGTTCAGATACCATGACATCTCAAATTTCTGTTTATCCTTCACCTGATGCCTCTTTTACAGCTACACCTGTCTCACAAATTTTCCCAAACTCAACCGTTGATATTGTCAACAGCAGCGGTCCGGGCAACTGGCAATATCTTTGGGATTTCGATTATGGAAACACTGATACTGTTCAGTATCCCGTTTCTCATACTTATTCTACCTATGGTGATTATACGATACAATTAGTTGTTTACAGCAGTAATTGTTCAGATACTACATTGCAAATGATCTCTATCATCCCTCCTCCGCCTGTTGCGGATTTTGATATAAGCGATACATCGGGATGCAGACCTCTTACAGTAACATTTACAAACAATTCCCTGTATGCTGATTCATTATCATGGGATTTTGGCGATGGTGGAACGTCAACCATGCCGAATCCGGTATATACCTATTATAATACAGGTGTTTATTCTGTTACGTTAACAGTTACCGGTCCCGGGGGTATTGATGACACTTCAAAATTGGGATTAGTAGCTGTTTATGAAATACCTACAGCCGCCTTTAATATTAATCCTGACCCTGCATTGATCTATTTGCCTGATAAGCCTATTTATTGTTATAATTTATCTGTCAATGCCGGTATGTACATATGGTATTTTGGTGATGGTACAACCTCTACAGAGGAAAATCCCGAACATATCTACACTGCTGTGGGTGAATATGATATAACGCTGATAGCGGAAAATGAATTTGAATGCATTGATACCCTCACAAAGTATGCAATAGTGAACGTTGAAGAAGGTGGTACATTGGTATTTCCTACGGCTTTTACTCCGGATCCCAACGGTCCGGGTGACGGGAAATATGACCCTGTTAGTTTTGACAACGATATTTTCCATCCCCTCTGGGATGGAGTGGAAGAATATTTATTGCGTATCTTTAACCGGTGGGGAGAGCTGATATTTGAAAGCAATGACATAGACACCGGCTGGAACGGTTACTACAGGAGTATCCTTTGCAAGCAGGATGTTTATGTATGGAAGGTAAAAGTTAAATTTATCAGCGGTGAAACCAGAACTATGGCTGGGGATGTTACGTTGTTGAGGTGAATGTTGAGACTTTCTATAGAGACTTACTAAATCTACAAACTTTAATAAGTCTAAAAAGCTAAAATCAGCAAATTAATCAAAAGAGGATTTAGTAAGTTTGAAATTATCAGATTTAGTAAGTCTGATACAAAAATGAAGTACAGAAACTACATAATCGGAATAACTATCTTTCTGGCATCAACATTTCCCGTTCATGCTCAGGACATGCCCGATAAGGAGCTGTGGAAGAAGATGGTGACTGCTGATACATATCTTGAGATCAGGGATTACATTTTTGCTTTGAAGCTTTATCTCGAATTATATGAGCAGGATAGCTTAAATCCGCAACTAAATCTTAATATAGGTATCTGCTTATTCAATCTCCGTGAGCAAAAAGAACTATCCAAATCCTATTTTGAAAAAGTTATAAATACATATTTTCAGTTTCCTGATGCTTATACCTCGTCCTCCGTTCCCCGTCCCCCGCCCCATTTAATAGAAGCATATTATTATTTGGGACAATTGTATCACTTAGATCAACAATTCGATGAAGCGATCAAAGCCTACCAGTTTTATAAGAATTACCAGGGAACCCCGGCTTTAATAACCCCGGAAATTACCAAGGAGGTCTCTGATGATGAAATTGACAGGTATATCCAAATCTCTATTAACGCAAAGGAGATGCTCTTCAACCCTACCGAGGTAGTTATTGAAAATCTTGGGGAAAAATTCAACACAATATATCCCGATTATGTACCGGTAGTCTCAGCAGATGAGTCTGTTTTGATCTTCACATCGAGAAGGGAAGGAAGCACAGGCGGATTACTAGACCCATATGGTGAATATTTTGAAGACATCTATATTTCATACAAAAAAGATGATAAATGGACTGATCCGGAAAAAATGCCACCCAATATAAATACCAATACCCATGACGCATGTATCGGGCTTTCAGTTGACGGGCAGATGCTCTTTATATACAGAACAAACCAAGATCTGACAGGCGGTGATATCTATATCTCCGACCTTGAAGGCGACAAATGGTCAGACCCTGGAAAATTATCCGGTTCCGATGTTAATACTGAAAACTTAGAACCCAGTGCATCCCTTTCAGCAGATGGCAATACACTCTATTTTTCAAGCAACCGCCCCGGGGGATATGGAGGTAAAGACCTTTACAGAGTTTTAAAACTGCCCGGTGGTTTTCAGAGCTTGGCGGTTAATTTAGGTCCTACCATAAACACTCCTTAATGATGAAGATGCTCCCTTTATCCATCCCGATGACAAGACCTTGTATTTTAGCTCTAAGGGGCATAAAAACATGGGTGGATATGATATTTACAAATCAGTGAAAGATGAAGACGGGCTATGGTCTGAGCCGGAAAATCTCGGCTCTCCCGTAAATTCGATTGCGGATGATATCTATTTCGTGTTATCTGCAAATGGCAAGAGAGGATATTTCTCTTCAAACCGGAAGGGGGGAATTGGTGGAGCAGATATTTATGTTACCAATATGCCATATCAACCGGGGTTTTTGATCGTAATAAAAGGAAAGATCAATTCCTTTGATTCTCAAGAACCAATAAAAGCAACAATCACTGTGATTGATAATATTACTAAAGAATTGCAGGGAATATACAATTCAAATGCTGCTACAGGCAAGTTCCTAATGGTTGTTTCGCCAAAGAGGAAATACAAGATGCTCGTTGAAGCAGGGGGCTACTATCCATACACTGATGAATATTTTGTGATATCACATATTGACACCTTTGCAATTCTTAGTAAAGAAATACAGCTTGAACCCATAATCAAGGAAAAAGAGATTACTGTTGAATATATCTATTCCTACACTCTTGAAAATGTATATTTTCACATTAAGGAACACGAATTACTTCCCGAATCTTATGATGCATTTACAACATTGATAAGAGCCATGATAGCCAATCCTAAAATGAAAATTGAAATAGCAGGGCATACCGATAATGTGGGTGATCATAATAGTAACATGATACTATCTCAAGAAAGAGCAGAAGCGGTGAGAGAATATTTGATCAGCCGTGGAATAGCAGAAGAGAGGATGATTGCCAGGGGCTATGGGGAAACCCTTCCGTTAGCTTCCAACGATACTGAAGAGGGCAGGGCAGAGAATAGGAGGACGGAAATTCGGATTATTGAAGAATAATGGTTGATGGTTTCTACGAAATACGAAAAAATACGAATATACGAATTGTTCGATTGTTCGATTGTTAACTAAATACTGAATACTGGATACTTGATAAAATATCACTATTGCCGACTAAATTTAACAATTCAGATAAGGTCGTTTAATGTATGAAATAATTCAACAAACAATCGAACAATCGAACAATGAAACAATTATCCTTTTTCATTTTATACTGCCTACTGCATACTGCCAACTGTTTTGCTCAGGATCCCCAGTTCTCCCAGTTCTATGCTGCTCCCCTGTATTTGAACCCTGCGTTTGCAGGAACATCCGGTGGCTCCCGTCTGATAGCTAACTACAGGCATCAATGGCCAAGTATTCCAGGTGCGTTTGTGACTTACAGCTTTTCATTCGATCATAATTTTTACAAACTGAACAGCGGTATGAGCTTGTTCTTTAATAGAGATAAAGCCGGTAGCGGTGGCTTGAGAACGACAAATATGGGTTATCAATACTCGTATAAATTACAATTATCCCGTAAATGGCATGTAAGATTTGGTATGGAGCTTTCTTACAGAACAAGAGATATAGATTTCAGCAGCCTGGTATTCAATGACCAGTTGTTAACCGGAGCTTCAGCGACAACAGAAACCCCGCCAGGTGACAAAGTTTCATTTTTAGATTTTTCTTCCGGATTATTGGCGTATTCGAAAAAATACTGGTTGGGTTTATCAGCTCATCATCTCACCCAGCCCAATGAATCGCTGTGGGAGGATAACCAGAGTATCTTGCCACTTATAATATCATTGCATGGAGGCGCTAAAATACCTGTTGAGGACAAAGCAGGGAAGTCTACTTCTGTTTCCGGCAGGAAGGGCAGTAAATATATATCTCCTGCATTTAGCTATAAAGCCCAGGAAAAATACGATCAATTGGATCTGGGTCTTTACTATTATAACAACCCTGTTACTATTGGTATATGGTACCGGGGTATCCCTTTATTAAAAGCATATCAAAAAGGTTATCAAAACAACGATGCCGTGATCGTACTAATTGGTTATAAAGTAAAAGACCTTAGCATTGGTTACAGCTATGACTTAACCATTTCAAAGTTATCAATCGCTTCAACAGCGGGCTCGCACGAAATATCTATCATCTACGAGTTTAATAATAAAGTCGAGGAGCAGAAAAAAGGAAAGAATAAGCCGATCATAGTTCCTTGTGCGAAGTTTTAGGTCTGGTTGATGGATGTTATGTAATGGATACTTGATACTGGGTGCTAGTATTTCTTATTTTATCAGGGGATTTTTCCTCCTTTTAAGGTTAAACATTTATTATCTTTGCAGTATATTTTATTAATTTTGCTTTTATCATGCCAACAATTTCAATGTTTTACGGGTTAATAGTATCAATATATTATCTTGATGAAAAGAAACACCATTTGCCTCACATTCATGTGAGGTATCAAGGAATTGAATCAATATTTTCTATCCCTGATGGAGAATTACTTGAAGGAAAGTTGCAGCCCAATAAACGAAAATTGCTTGAAGCCTGGATTGAAATACATAAAGACGAATTAATGGCAAATTGGGAATTGGCCGTCAACGGTGAACAGGTATTTAAAATTGATCCATTAAAATAACGAAATAAATGAACCCAAGAGTAAAAGAGGTAAAACCAAAAAGTGATTATACTTTACATATCACGTTTGAAAATGACGAAGTTAAAACCTTTGATATGAAACCTTATTTGGAAATTGGTGTTTTCAAAGAATTAAAAGACCAGCACCTGTTTAATTCCGTGAAACCATTTTTGGGTAGCATCCTATGGAAAAACGGACAGGATCTGTGTCCTGACACTCTATATTTGGAAAGTAAATAATGTCTATTTATAGTAATAATTAATAAATCATTATCTTCTTGCGAAAAACTTCCTCACCATTAAATTCAACATCTAATATATATATGCCATTAGTTAAATTATAAAGGTTGAAGTCTTTGATATATGTTAGTGAAATACCAGGTAACATCTCATAATAAACCCTTTTTCCTATCACATCATACATTGAGATCTTGACATCCTGCATCTCTGACAGATCTATGCTCAATGTAAACTGCCCGTCATTAGGATTTGGATAAACCTTTATCCTATTATTCAAGGTGAAAAATGCAATATCAATGCTATCGGTAATTATTTCACACGTTGTCTCAGTATCAATTATTCTAACACTGTAGTAACCGCTTGTATAAGCCACATAAGAAGAGCCGGTTGCACCGGGAATTAATATATCGTTCAGGTACCATTCATACTGATAATCATCATAAACAGAAAGCGTTACTGGGTCTCCATGATAATTGCTTGTACCGGGTGAAGCGCTGATGATCGCAGCGGGTAGCTGAGAATCAACATGAACTGTTCCGGAATCACTATACTGGTATGCTGTCTTACTAATGGAGTAATTAAAACTTAAAGAAACATTGGTCTTATAGATTATTGTATTACCAAACCCGGTTGGGTCATTAGGCGGAAAAGTTAAAGGCGTACCACCCTCATTTTCTTCGCCATCAATGCAATTATCATTTGCATCTAATAAATCATCATCCCATACTCTGATGTAATAAGGCGGATTATTTAAATGTATATTTAGTGTAAAATTAAATGGTGGCTGCCCTTCAATAGGGCTGCCCTGGTTATTAAAAACTTCAATATCGTCCCCATCAATAATTTCGAGATAAATGTCAGGATCGCCACCAAAAGGATCCTCACAACCTATATCAGTTACCTCCACATGTGTGAGATAAAATCCAATCGTATCAATCGTTACGGAATACTGAACGGTGTAGTCTCCCGGATCAAAGTAGATCACGGAATCAGGATTTTCCTCCGATGACTGTACCCCATTCCCAAAATCCCATGAATAAGTAAAACCGGTTGTTTGCCATGTAACAGGTAAATATCCGTTACCTGGATTATTATTTGTAAAAAATACCGTTAACGGTTCACACCCTTCGGAAGGGGATAGTGAAAAATGAGAATTTGCTAAATTGTTTTGAAATAAATTAGTGTCTTGCCCTGCTTTGTCAGAGTTTTGTATTACAACGCTGTTTTGTGCAGTTGATGTCGAATAATAGAAAAATATTAATAGTATGGTAAAGATGTAATTTTTCACGTTATTTATTTGTATTAGAATTTCAATGTTTTATGAATTTGTGTCTGGTGTCTTTATTTTGATGTTAGTTATTTATATTTTAATCCATTACATTTTAAATCTTTGCCTCCCGATAGGACGTAGAGACGAGACCGGGTCTCGTCTCTACATTCCCACACCAAAGACATTTCGTTTAAATAAATTCAAAATCGTCTAATCTGTATTTATCCTGTTCCATAGCGTATTGTTTTTACTTATATTTTTTTCTTTTTGATTTATAATTAATGGTCACTAACCGTCACCAGTCACCAGTCACCAGTCACCAGCTATATATCCTTTTTAATAAATTTACAAAGCAATGTCTTTATGGAATTTTTATTATCTGTCTCTTCTGAACCTGCTGTCTGTCTGATTCTATGGTTAAAAAATAAGTTCCTGCTTTTAAACCGGCAGTATTTAATTTTATATATTCCAATCCTTTGGATATAAGTCCCAATTCTTCAATATATACCGTTTTCCCTAAAACATCTGATATTTTAATAGTGATAAACTGGGGTTTATGCACATAATACTGTATTGTAAAACTACTATTAAAGGGATTGGGATAAACTCCGAAAATGACAAGTTCATTATTGACAACTGAGGTTTCAATATAAATTAGAGATTGGTCTGGCAACAATGGTGCCTGGGGCTGTAAAGGTCCGAGCCGTTGTGAAGGCACGGATGAATTTCGCAGAAAATTTTCACCATCATTAACATACCATGCTTCATCAAAATATTCATAATATGATTGATCGTCAATTGTATTGACAAAATACCAATCAGCTTGCGTGCGGTTTTTATTTACATCTAAAATATAATATCCCCTATTTTCCAGATCAACATATTTCATGTGCGGATTAGCAGCCAAAACAGCCGCTTCTCCCACAGGGGCTCCGAAGTCAACAGAAGGGGATGTAACGCTTGGTGTAACAAATTCAACGGTACCGCAGCCGGCACCATTGGGACCATAGGTACCTAAAGTAGGATTAGGAACATCATTTGCCCATGAGGTATGAATATCACCTGTTAAAATAACAGTGTTCTCAATATTGAAATAATTAATATAATTCAGGATCTTTTGTCTTTCTACCGTATAGCCATCCCATTGATCCTTATTTGTATATACCAAAAGGCCCAAAGGAGCGAACATAACCTGTTGAGCGATCAATTTCCATTGAACCGAATCAACATATTGAGAATTGCTCAGTTCATTAACAAACCAATCGTATTGTTTCTCTCCAAGAATTGTCTTATCAGGATCATCAACGGCAAGTCCCTCCGGGTCGTCCCTGCCTATGAGCCGTGTGTCTAAAAAGATGATATCCGCCAGATCGCCATATTTAATAGTTCTATAGATCCTTATGGGAGCAGCAGTATCGTTATATTCCCTGATAGGCAGCCACTCAAAAAATGCCTGTGTACCGGCAGACTTTCTCACCTCCCAATCACCTTCAGTTCCGGTGTCATGATTTTCCGCACCGTCCATATAGGAATTGTTAGCTGTTTCATGGTCATCCCAAACAACATACCAGGGATATTGCTGATGGATATATCTCAGATCTGGGTCAAGGCGGTAGTGTGAATGCCGCATTCTGTAATCACTAAGTGTTAATATCTCATTGGAAGGTTCCAATTCCCTGTCAGGATGGGTACCATATTCGTCTGTTCCATACTCATAGATGTAATCACCAAGATGAAAGACCGCATCAACATCATTTTTTGAAGTAATGGTTTCATACACATTGAAAAATCCGTTATTATAGTTTGTCCCAGAAACAACTGCAAATCTTATACTGTCAATATCACCTGCTGGAGCGGTTTTTGTTCTTCCGGTCAGGGAATTCCTGTTCAATGCACGGAAAAAATAATAATAGTAAGTACCTGGTTGAAGCCCGGTTACATCTGTTTTAACGGTATAATCTCTCTGTTCGTTTGTGAAAGCAGTACCGGAATTAACAACCTGTGCAAACAAAGTATCCAGGCCAATTACCCACTCTACCTCTATATCGCCAATGATAATTGAATCGGGAGTAACCCTTGTCCATAGTATCACCCTGTCGGTTAATGCATCTCCGGATGCCACACCGTGATAAAACGGGGCGAGATTAGAGTCAATATCAAGCCGCTCTTTAGAATTAGGGCCTATTTCTGTTTGTGAAAAAACAGGGAAGTTAATACATGCAGTAATGAAAAATATAACTAATCTTTTACTCTGAAAATAGTTCATAATTAATAGGTATTGGAATTTCAATGTTTAGCCACGAATTACACTAATTCTCACTAATTATCACTAATTATCACAAAATATACTTTTTAAAAAATATTAAGTTGTTAAAACCAATAATTATTAATGTGTCCAGCTTAATTCTCTACTCAATGCGTAGAGAATTTCTTTATCGGGAAAAGTCTCCGCAATGCGTAGACAATGTTTCATTAAACCTGTTTCTGGTCATGGATCGAATCAGTTGGTTGATGTTGAAACTTCCTGATTCTACCAGGCTTTCAAATACCATATCACCAAATTTAACCCATGACCCAACAAAGATACAACAAACCTGATTTATGTTATTGAAATATGTAAATTAATAGCTAACTTTGATGTAATAAAAGGAACTGTGAGTCCACTCTAATACGTCATTTTTGCCGTTCGGCTGAGCTCACGCCAAAGCCACAAAATCACTAAAACACACCTGTGTGCCGAAGCACTTCGGCTTTGCTCTGCTGAAGCTCCGCGAAAGCGATGTGCGCAGGCACAAAATTTCACTAAACATTAAATGCAGGATTTAAGTTGAAAAACCTGAGAAAATATGGAACCGCTCCTTTTACGGTAGCAGTTGTTCACGGTGGTCCGGGCGCTCCCGGTTCAATAGCGCCTGTAGCGAGGGAACTGTCATTAAATTTGGGGACCTTAGAACCTTTGCAAACGTCTACATCCATTGAAGGACAAATTCATGAATTGCTGACCGTCCTGGAAAAACATGGAGACCTTCCAATAACCTTGATAGGTCATTCTTGGGGAGCATGGCTTTGTTTTATTTTTACCGCACGTCATCCTTTAATTGTAAATAAATTCATTAATATTGCAAAACTTAGGCACTTAAAATTTCACTATTTAGCAAATAAACCAACCTTGACTAAACAAAAGATATTTATTTCCCTGCTATTAATAGCTTTACTAAGTCTTTCCATACTTTCATCTTACTCTCAAATTAACGAGATAGATACTGCAGTGGCAGCAATATCACTAAAAAAGACTAAGATCAAAGCATTCCCTCTTATCGCTACTTCTCCCGAAACAAGTGTGCAATTTGGCGGTGCTGCTATTAAATTGTTCAACCTTTCCAAAGATACTGTTAAAATGTTCCATAGACCGTCTTCTATAGCTTTGATCGCCATATATACCTTTAATAAGCAATTCCTGACCCAAACAGAACTGACAATATATACAAAAAAAGGTCTTAATACCTTCACTAAGTTTAACTATTCCTATTATCCTGATACCTATTTTGGTATTGGAAATGACGCAGATAGTATTTTTGAATATTATACAAATTCCATATTTTATTTAAAAGGCGATATTTTGAAGACTTTTAATGAAAAAATATTCCCGGGCTTGGTTTATGAAGTAAGATATGATAAAATAGGTGATTTTGAAAAGGGTAAAAAGCTGGAAAAGGATGATATCATTGGAAAAGAGGGCGGGCTGGTATGGGAAATCGGGCCGGTGCTTGTTTATGATCTGAGGGATAATACTTTTTTCCCTGTAAGAGGTCATTATTTTAAAGTCAACGTTGCCTTTGCACCAAATATATTAGGAAATGATTATACTATGAACTGGTTAGGAATAGATCTAAGAAAATATTTTCCCCTGGGAAAAGAAAAAAAAAATGTACTGGCATCTCAACTTTATATTAGCATAAGCTCCGGTGATGTTCCATTCTACAAGTTGGGCGAATTAGGTGGTGAAAAAAGACTTAGAGGGATAAATGCTAACCGGTACATTGATAAGACCATGATCTATTTTCAAACGGAGTACAGAGCAAGAATTAAAGGTCGTTTTGGTTTTGTTCTCTTTGGCGGGGCAGGTGATATGGCTGACAGGGTTGATCATTTAAGCATTGATATTGATGATTTAAAGTATAATGTGGGAGGAGGATTGAGGTTTATGCTAATACCTGATGCAAAGCTAAATATCAGACTTGACTGCGGTTTTGCAAACGGAAAGCAGTATGGGGTATATCTTGGGTTAAGAGAGGTGTTCTGAAAATTTATAGTATCGGAAGTTCAATGTCCGCCAGCTGGTGGATTTATTTCAACAATTTTGTTTTTGTTACCTTAACTGGTGGCCACCCGTTAGGTGTGGCATTTAATCGTCTGCTTCTGGGTTTTGGGTTGTTGGTTTTATACTCAGACTCCGTAACCAATACATACTACCCAGCACCCAGTTACCAGCCTTCGCAGGCCGTAGCCTGCTTTGGCAGGCGAAGGCCAGTACCCAGTAACATTATTTTAAATATAGTTGCTCAATTCTATATAATTCCTTTTTTAAATAAATTTACAAAATTATATTCTTAAAACTATTTTGAACAAACTCATAAACATATTATTAAGCCCCCTGTTTTTTGCATTAGCGATCTCTTTAATAATTATTTTTTTTCTCCCCAAGGTATTTGATAAATATAAAGTAGAAGTAGTTAGCCGCTTTAAAGAACCGGACCAGGCACACAGGATCTATTATCATGATCTGGATAATGACGGGAAAAGTGAGAAAATGTAACAAAGCACCTGGAAAGACAACCCTCATTTTAAAATATATAACCATAGCGAAGGGGAGCTAATGGCGTGGAATTTACCAGGAAGATGGATTGAAGGTATTGATGTTATGTTTGGGGATTATGATAATAATGGATATAGCGAGATATATGCCTTTACTCTTTGTGAAGACTCAATTTTCCTTTTCGGCAATGACATCCTTAACCAGATCGTTCATGACAGGAATATTACATCCCCGTCAATAGCTTTAAAAGAGTTAGGAGAAAGGGTGATCAAAACCCTTGACCCTGAAAGCACAGAACCGCTAAGCGGAATGGACATCGCATTTTGTGCACTTGATAAAGAGAATAACATCCTTCAATATGCCGGAACAAAAAGAAATTCTTGATAAAACTATCGTTAACTGGATAGGTGAAAGTGAGCAGATTGATGATATTTGTGTTATTGGAGTGAGAATAGCTTAGCATTTAAAATGCCGCAACTGGTTACGAGTTACGGGTTGCGGGTAATATGTAAATTATACTCGCTAAATATAAAAGAGTGGATATCAAAATCATTTTTTAAGTAGGTAGTAAAATATTCAATATTTACAGTTTGATATTAATTCTTACAGCAACAAATTCCAGTTTTAATAAACAACTATCTCCCGAACTTCAAATATGTTTTCAGTCCTGGCATTCAAAAAATAACTTCCCGGTTGCAAGCCGGAAATATTTAGCTCGTAGATACCTGTTTTTATATTTTCCAATTCCACGCTTATACAGATCCTGTCAAGGATATCTATCACTTCGATCTTAACGGGTGTGTTGGTATTTACAAATTCAATATTTAAAACATTATCATTGGTGGGATTTGGATATATTTTTGATATCAATATAATATCTTCCATTGCTATTTCCTTAACATCAAGTTCAAGATCAGGTATTGACTCCATGGTATATTCTATATGTAAAACCGGGGCATCAGCAGGATCTCCGTCATAAGATACAGCTGTTCTTGTACCTGAACCGGAAATAATAATTGATAATGCGCTTGATCCCAACCAGCCCGTCCTGTCAACAATTTCCTGGACAATCGTGCTTAAATCCGGTGTTTGCTGATCTTGCCCTGCATCCCCTGCCCCATTCCATGCCGGTGGGCCCCATAAAATATTAGCTGTTGTTAGCGTACGGGAAGATATATTATAATCAACTCCCTGGAATGCCAAAGAATTATCACTGTCTTCTCCATGTATCACTAAATTGGTATTATCATTATAACTGCCCTCGCTTGTAAATTGTATGTAAGCGTTAATTATCTCAGCGCCCTGGAGTAATTGCAAATTAGTAAAGCGAATACCTACCTTCTGGTCATATTCATCAATATAAGGAATATAATCATCATGTATCAGTTCCAGGTCGCTGCTGGTAATATCCACACTTCCATCCTCGATATTTTCTTCGGCATCATTACTACTTGCATTTACCTGTAAAATTATATTTACATTACCAACATGTACATAAACCGGTTCAGATGTATTATTATAACCATCATTATCCGTTGCTTTGGCAGTAAGTGAATATGTTCCGGTTGAGGATAAAGAATGTATGATCTGAAACGGTGAGTCATAATCTGTCACAGCCAATGTGTCATCCACAAAAAACTCAACTTTGGTGATTGTGCCATTAGCGTCACTGGCATCGGAACTAATTGCAAAATTTTGTGAAGAGTTAATAAAATTACCATCATAAGGATAAGTTATTTCTACCGTTGGGGCAATTATATCCGGGTTTTGAATAATAACGACAGAACCGTTACCTGACGCCCAAATGTCAATATTACCGGGAGGGGTAAACATATTGTCATCAGAAACCTGCCCAACATTATCAACATTCTCAAATTTTACGGTTCTTATCTCAATTCTCTGTTTACAAATAAATATCCATTTAAATTGGGTAAATCCCCCGCTATTTCTGGTCCATGAATAAGAGACATTTGCATCCCTTAATGGTGCACCCCATGTTCCTTCTCCTATATAAACCACACCAGCAGTATCATCCCGTAAAAAGCCGTTGTCATTACCGGGACCATCCGTGCGGATTATAGGCCAGGTTGTTTTAACCGAGTGTGTGTGTCCTTCTACTACAAGCCGGACATTATAAGTTTCAAAAAGTGGCGCCCAATTATCTGCAATATCATCACGGTTAGTATGATAATCATTATGTACGCGCATTGGCTCATGATATTGAGCAACCAACCATTCAAAATTACTGTAGTTGGCAGCAAGGTCGCTTGTGAGCCAATTGGTTTGAGGCGAACCGACAGATACGTCAATTTCGTTATTTAATGTGTAGAATCGCAAAAGATCACCACCAAAAATTAATACATAATAAGCATCTGAACTTGGTGTATCAAACATTTTATCCAGGTCTTCAGCGCTTTCATGATTGCCTTGGGAAACAACTATGGGGATCATTCTTCCGTCACTTCCGGTAGTTAATTGCCAATCATCAAACCAATCTTCCCACAGACCATTAATGATATAATCTATGAATATAAAATCGCCATCAAATATTACGAAATGAGGTCTTAGCTTGCTCACCATCTTGTTGCCCTTTTGCCTTCGCTCCCTGCAATCAGGGTCACCAATAAGAGGTGTATCACTTCTCGAATCCCCTCCTGCAATTATGGACAGAGTATCGTTCGGATCATTTGAAATTGTCTTGAACCAAAAACGGGGACTCGGCCCCTCACTATCATTTATTACAAAATAATATGCAGTATTTGGTGTTAAGCCGGTCAATCTCGCAAAATAATGATCCATATTCTGGTGGTTTTCAGTACGATCAACCGTTTTTTGAAGGGAATATAGTGAAGTATCCGTTCCATGATCAACATCTCCGTAATAAACCACAGGATTCGTTCCGCTCGTCTGTACCCAGCCAATGGTGATGGTCGTGGAAGGATCATCCCTGTACGTTAGCCGGTATTTTTCAGTTGCAGCTTGTGTGCTATTAAATAATAACAAAGTGAAGCTAAGTAAGAATAACTTTAATGATGATCTGTTGATTGAATTCATGTATTTATTTTATTAACCCCAAACCTTCTAAAGCTGATTTGTCATTAGGAGAAAGCATTAATACTTTATTGAATAATATCTTAGCTTCACGCAATTTACCCAACTGATAATTACTCCATGCCAGCATGATTAAAGCATCATAATTAAAAGGATAAAGAGAAACTACTTTTTTGAAATAATTAAATGCTTTTTGATAGTCTTTCTGACCATAGTATATCAATCCAAGGCGATAATTTGCCACAGTATTATTTGGTGAGTTTACAAGAATTTCATTATACAGCGTTATTACTTCCTGCCATTTACCAATTGCTGATTTGGGTAAAATTAATCCAAATTTTGCTTCCTCTGAATATGGCATCAAATTTAATGCTTTCTGATAATTAGACATTGATTCGGTAAATAATCCCAATTGATAATTTAACCAACCCAGTCGCAGGTTTATTTCATACGAATTTTCATCATAAACATCTTTAAGCTTGTTTATTGCCTGCGAATATTTGCCTTGATTTTCAAGAGTATAGCTTTCCTCAAATGCTTTAATTGTATTACTGTAGTCTTGTGCTATCAGGTTTATGCTATTGATAGACAAAACAAAAGCTATCAATAAAATTTTTATTTTTCTTAAAAGTTCCATTTTATACCTCCTGTTATTGATTGAACATTATAATTTATTGTAAAG
>JBDRNO010000213.1:0-6199 GCA_043811005.1 Bacteroidota bacterium
ACAAACTCCGGTGGTGGTATTAATAGTATCAAGGATATACCCCGCACCACTATTACTATCCTCTTTGGTTTCATTCCAAATGTAAGCACCGACAGAAAATCGTTTTGGGTAGGTTAAAGTAATTGTTTTCTGACCGGAGGCCGCCTCAATACTTTCAACATCATTACCGGCATACACCATTTTCATTCCCTGGCCAGTAAAGTTAATCAAAACAGCACCATCATTTGTGACCGATAAAGAAGCGTTATTCACAGAACAGCCCGACATTCCTTGAACAAAGAAATCTGTTTCCACCCAAAGCGAAAAAGAAGGTGAATCCGTTGACTGACGATAGAAAATATGCTTAACGCCGATAGGGATATTGATAGCGTGAATAGCTGCTGTGGTTGAATTATACCCCCGGGTAAGTCCCGTCATTGTTCCCGTGGTTGCTGTTGATCGTGTTATCCCTGTATAATGGATCTGTTCAGTACCAATTAATAAAGTACCTCGTTCAGGAAAAATCCCCCCAGTCAATAATTTGTAATCCAAAGTAACAGCAACGGCACTGATTTCAGCAACTAAAGCAGCGGTCACGTCTGTCGCAAATAAAGTAAAATTATCGAAATCAGCAGAGGCACTATTAGCAGCCGCAACTATTCTAAGCCCCCCTGTAGTGGTAGCTATCCAGGTTAATTCCTGTTGTAATCCTTCGGCAGATACGGTTCCAATAGTTTGTACGCCGGTAAAATCCTTGATTGTCCATGTTCCTACAAGGTTGGCAACATCGAATTTCATAGTGTATCTGAACCCAATAACTGTAGGCATACTCGCAACCGGACAAGTACAGTAATCGGCAAGACCGGTAACACCCGCTGTAATCGTCAGGTCTCCTGTTTCATCATAAGCACCACCGCCCGCAGCAAGGTCAACATCTTCCCAGGCACTCGCTCCGCTGAAATCACGGTCAACCTGATTTGTCATCAGTTCTGGACGAATCTCTACTTTCACCCCTTGTAATGATTGGAATAAAACACTACCCTGAGGAACCGTGAGCAGAGTTCCTGACGGTCTCAAATACATAGGTAAAGTCCAGGCACCTGGAGGCAAGGAATTTTCAAATTGAGCTAGTACATCCAGTGTATCACTCAATTCCATACTATCTACAAACTCCGGATTTTGGTTCATAACAGCATTTCCGGCTGGCTGGATAAAGTTTACTGCTGCCGGAAACACCATTGTCCCTTTAGTGGCCTCTATAACAGCAAAAACTCTTTGTTTTCTTGATCTGGCGATTGTCATGGCTATCTCCTTTTATTAAATTTATTCACCAATAAAAAAATGGAAGGGAATCCGAAACATTACGTGAAATAAATTCTTTTCAGTTTCCTTACCTACGTTGTATATTGACGGCTCATCAAATATGAGTCCGGTAACACCCTCCGTTCTTCTGAATAGAGTGGCCAGATTGTCTGCGTAGTCATTCGCAACCTTCACCCCTGTACCTAAAGACACAAAAATAGAGATCATTAAAACTCCTGTGCCTTCCCCTATTCCAATTGTCCCTAATTCACCAATAAAAGAATCACCCAAAAGTATGGTTGGCCGGATCCAAGCCTCAAGAGAATTGTTATCAAAATTCTGATTGGTGTACTCTATGGAAGTGACTGTCCAATTGGTAGCAATATACCCCATGATTCCTGATCTAATTTCTTCAGCGGTCATTTTTTTCCTTTTCCACTTTTCTTGCTACTTTTAGAAGCATAATAGGCTTGTACTTGTTCTTTGGACATAACTCTGCCTGAGGGACTTTTAAATTTACCTTTATTTGTTCCGGATTTTATTTTTGTATAGGGCATCACTCAAATCCTCCTTGTTTAAGTTCCTCACGAAATATGGAATTGAATTCCTCCAAAGCCACAGAATAAATTCCCTCTGGTGCTTGGTCAGAATGACCGTCCTCAAGCCTCTCAGCATAAGGCACATTATTAAAAATTACAACAAACTCATCATTCTCAATATCAAATTTCCATCCGGTAACATTGGGAACTCCTTTGTTTTCTATATCAGTAACAATCCCTTCGTTATCTTCAGGCATCCTCCCGGATATAATCATATGACTTGCCCTGTATGCTCCCGTATCCACGGGACTCCTCCGGATAATGTTCGTAAACAACCGGAGGATAGATGCTCTGATAATAGTCTCCATATTGGTATCAAACAGAACAGCCAGACTGGATAATTGCTGACTAAACTCTTTTGCATTCTTGGCTAAATTTTCTATCACTTTTCACTCTTAATAGTAAGTGGTTAAAACCAGGGAATCGGGTTTGAATAATATTCTATTGGCGTGGGTAGCAATACCTACAATCTGAACTTGACTATTTACAGCACTGGGAGCAGTTTGAGTTAATTCCCCCTCCGTCCCACTTGCATATATTAATCCACCTACAATCCAACTCCACCCATCATCCCTTACAAACCCGAATAACAAAACTTCTTTTGTTTCCGTATCAACCCCAGATTCCAAAGCAAGAAACATCACAGGCATAGTGGCTGCAGCGTCGGCATCGGCTTTGTATAATTTACCATCCGCTTTTTGGTATAAAACATTTGGGAAAACAATAGACTCCCCAAATACCATTTCTGCTTTAATGCCACTGACGGAATCATCGTCAGGAATAGAATCGATTAATCCCTCAACAGCATCCTTCAACTCCGCTGCGGTGGTTGCGTCGTCACTACCATAACCCACATCAGCGTGAACGCTTATTAAAAAATCCCTTACATCCTGCGCTGATATATTTTTAAGTTCACCACTCGCTAATAAGAGTTGTAATGCTGCTAATGTTCTTTTTGTATCAGACATAATATTTTCCTCTTAATCAAAACTATCATCGAAACTACCATCAAAACTTCCTAAAAGCAATCTTGTTTTTCTTACATGAAAAATATATAAAAGTTTTGTTACTCCATCTGGTTGGATTGATTTCACGCCTTCCACCCGCCATAAATATGAACCGAAAGTCAGAGTGGTATTCATATATTTTTCTATATCATCCGGTAATGAATCATCGGAAACTAATATTTTTTGATCACCGGCTTTGACCAAAGTCCCATCAATTTCTTTATTGTTAAAATCCTCAGCCACACCATTTACAGAATATATATCCTTTGTTTTGGTATAGGAATCAAGTGCCGCATCATAATTAGATTCTGATATAATAGCTATTACAACATCACCACCAAAGTTGGTTATCAGATTTGAAGCCATAGTCTGTAAATTAGTATAATCCATTTACACCCTCAATAAATCCGCTTTTACGGAAATTAAATCTTTCAAAAGGTTTTCTATATTCCGGAACACAGATTCATAATTAAAGGAGTCATACTCCACTTCAATCTGACCAACCTTTTCCCTTTTGGTAAAAGAGGATCGTGCCAGCGTAGATGCTAAACAACCCGCTGATTGAGATTCCTCATAAGCACCACGAGCAACAGCCTTCCTCAAATCCTCCGGAATTTCATCGGAATCCAGCAAATAAGAATCCTCTGTAAACACATATACACGAGGCCATTTCAAGGAATGATCTGTATCAGACTTTTGCCCCTTATATTGAAGGCTTTCGATATACTCCATCGCCCGGAAAATAGCAGCAACCTTTTGATCTGAAGTAAGGGAAGCCCAAGCGGTCAAACCCCGATCTTCACAGTAGGTATCACAATCGACTTCGGATATATATGTATTGGCTCCAACAACCCCAGAACCGTCTTCAACGACTAATGAAGTCATAAGTTACTCCTTTTCACTTCCCTTTTAATCCGCTAATTACATTCATTACCAAAATTTCCAGTTTGTTGTTAATTCTCTTGCGTTCATTATCCGATAATTTTACACCACCCTCAGATGTTGGTTTTTTCCCTTTGATAATTTCATTAATCACGCTGATAACATTCCATCCGATTGTAATTGATTTCCAAATAGGGATTTTCATTTTTTATAACCGTTCCTAATAAGGGTGACTACAAGGTCAAGTTTTTCCTCTAATGATTTAAAAGAGTTGGTGAAATTAATTTGAACTTGAGTACAAGTTTCTTTGTTTACTTTTTTTTCTATCCTGTTGGTGTTATCCAAAATTCTTGTCCGCATTATTCCATAGGTGATAGCAATAGAAATCACCGGAGTAATTACAATAACAACTATTCCAAAAGTGCTATAATCGATCATACCAGCCTCGAATTAACGTTATTTACCATCCTATTTTTTCCAATTTCCCGCCTAAAAAATATCAAAAAATTAAGAAAAATAAAAAAGATTATTATTTCATAATATTCAATGCGGAGTGGTGTTTTAAGCGTCATAGCAAGACTTTCCTTGATAATGTATATAAGCGTATTAATGGTATGGAGATCGTTGTTCCTCCTCTAAAAACATCACCCTTTTCCCGATTCCTCTTTTTCATCTTTTTTCCAAATTTTCCCTAAGTATTATGAAATAATAATTATGAAATTGTTACTTTTTAACCGGAAATTTTTACGGACGTTCTACTAGCTCCAACACCATTTTTCAGGGAATTATTATCCGTCATACAACCCCTTTTTACGCCAGCAACAAAGTTAGTAGTAATGGTGTCCAAACCAATAAAAAAGATCGGTTCCAGTGAACTATTCCAAACTCCAGGAATAAATTTTGCCATCCCTAAAGTAATCAAGGAACCCAATCCAAACCCGATTTTTTCAATCCATTTTCCAAGTTTATCGTAAGCCTCTTGAGTCACATATTTTTTCAAAAGCCAACCGATAATCATACCAACAAATGGTAGACTGAGAAAACTGTACCACCATTTAAATCCAGAATCGGCAGCATCTTTGGCTACAGTAAAAATGGTTCCGAATAACATCACGATGAAAAGTAATTGCAAGAAAAGTCTCGTCATCCTAATTACTATTGATTTTAAAATGTTCATAACAAACTCCTTCTTTTTATGAATTACTTTACCGCCTTCCGCTTTGCACGCCAGCGCCTGATTGCCTCTACACCGCCTAAAATAACAGCAGCAGGTATCGCCCACAAGGCACTGATATTATTCTCTTTTGATATATCCACTATCTCGGTTGAATCAGCGCCTGACAATGAAAGTAATTCAACAATAATTTCCTTCTTTTGATTCAGGCAATCTTCCATCCCAAAGACACCCATTACTGAATCTTCAGGATAGACATTGTTGCGATAGTGCTGATAATTTCTCTCTTCACTTCGTATCATGCCCTGCAATTTGCCTACATAAACGGCAGTGTCAAGCCCTGTTGAATCATTACTACACATTGCCCGTATCTGACTGAAGTCGATTCCAAAGACTGAAACTGAAATCAGCAAAGCAAATATCACATAGCCTGTTTTTCTATAATTCATGTCATACTCCTTTTATGGTCTAATTCTTAACCAATTATATGCCAAACCACTTGTACCAGCCGCCCCACGATGAACCGCAAACATTCCTGCTATTGCTTCAACAGTGAGTAGATCAGTTGCAGTTGGTATTGCCGTACCCTTAATCGTAATCAAATAAATATCTGTAGCAAGTGCGCCGCTTACCGTAACAGTGTCATGTGCAGCAGTTGTCGTGAAAACATCCGAACCTGCAATTTGCGCACCAAGATAAAGCATATTCACTTTTAGCGTATCCACAAATGCCGAATCATTGACTACTATAGCACCACCAATATTTGTAAAAGTATACACACCGGATATACTTTCATTTGCTGATTTATCTAATAGATTTGCCGCAGTAATTGAAGCCACAGTTGCTCCAGTAACATCAGCATCGCTAACAACCGAAGCAGCGGTAAACGCACCTGCAATATCAAGTATTCCCGTATTGCCATCAAATTCAAGAGTATTGGTCATTGTCCCGGCTACCATTGCGCTTATCTTATACCCGCCGTCTTCTGTAGTTGCCGTTACGTCCTGCATTATGGTTTCAAACTTCACAAAGTCATCCAGATTGCCCGCTGAATCGTAGCCGCTATGCTTTACCGTTGCTATCACATCGTCGTCACTGGTTGCCTTTTCAGGATTCACAAACGCATCCGCCACCTTTGCATTTAGCAGCGTTGCACCAGTGACAGTGCCGTCGAGATTATTAGAAGACGCATCATAGGCAGTGCTGGCGGTCATATTCTGAGGCCGCATAGCAAGGACTGCGCCGAGTTGGGTGAT
>JBDRNO010000214.1:0-2039 GCA_043811005.1 Bacteroidota bacterium
ATGCAAATTACTGACTGCATTGTTGGTGTTTATAATCATCTTATCCAACGGGGTAAATCGGTGTTTTTCACAAGACATTCACTTTTCACAGTTTTATTTTTCACCGCTAAACTTAAATCCAGCCACAGCGGGGGCTTTTAATGGAGATTTCAGGTTGATAAATAACTACAAGGACCAGTGGAGAAGCGTTACCTTTCCTTACAAAACATTATCGGTTTCCTTAGATATGCCTTTTTACAAGGAGGAGATCACTGATGGGGCACTGGGTTTTGGCATACAATTTTATAACGACAGGGCTGGGGACCTGGGATTTACTACCAACCAGCTCAATATCTCTTTATCTGCAAATAAATCCTTAAATGACAACCACAACATTTCTGTTGGATTGCAGGGTGGCTATGCGAGGCGTAGCATTGATTTCACAAAATTGCGAAGCATAAATCAATTCGATGGGATTGAATATCATCCGGATTGGCTTACCGGTGAATCAAGTACGCTTGAAAATTTTTCTTACGGTGATTTCGCTGCCGGGATACTGTGGAACTTCACCCCGGATAAATCCTTCAAAATTAATACCGGGGCAGCCATTTCCCATTTTAACAAGCCCCCTCAATCTTTTTACGATGTTAAAGAAAGATCAAATTTTAAACTGATCCTGCATGGAAGAGGTGAGATAACATTAAAAAACTCAGCATATTTTATTCCCAACATCCTGTTCTTAAAACAAGGTCCGTCAAACGAGATAAATGCCGGTGCATTAGTAAGGTTTGTTTTAGACGATGGCTCCGGTAGTTCTGGAAATATTAAAGGCAAAGCGTTTTCCATCGGGGGTAATTACAGGTTCGATGATGCTGTGATCATAGTCACTGTCCTGGAATTAGGAAGTTTGAAAATTGGTATGAGCTATGATGTGAACGTGTCGGGATTGGACAATGTATCAATGGGAAAAGGCGGCTTTGAGATTTCCATTACATTAACTTCACCAAACCCATTTGAAAATTATATCTCCACACCGAAGTTCCTGTAAAACCATATATTAATATGTTAATAAATTTAATCGAAATAATGTAACCTATATAGATTAACATACGTATAATTTGTAATAATAAATAATAGTTAATAATTATACAATTGCGTAAATCAAGCGAAATATTAGCTTATCTTACGATCAATGCTTATTTACTTTTCTTTGTTGTTATATCATTATTTCTTTTAACCTCTCATATTGCTAAAGCCCAGGCATTGACCGGTACAAAAACCGTTGGAGGTGCTCCCCCCCCTGATTATGCGACAATATCCTTAGCTGTAACCGATGTTATTTCCAAAGGTGTCGGAGCGGGAGGAGTAACCTTTGAAATTCGCGGAACTGCCGGAACACCTATTACTTATACAGAACAACTGGATATTACAAGCATTACAGGCGCCTCAGCCGCTAATCCTGTGCTCTTTAAATCCGAAGCAAATGACAGAACGGCAGTTAAGATCGAATATTCTGCTGCTGGTGATAATTATGTGGTAAGGTTTAATTCCTGTGAATTTGTTACCTTCCAACTCGTTACAATAGATAACACAAGTTCTGGATCGGGCATTGAAAGCTATGCGGTGGATTTTTATTTAACCGCTAACAATTGCACGATTGACAATTGTCTTCTTGAAACACGGGAAGTTTCTTCCATAAGTTTTGCAGAGGATTATTCAACAGTGCATGCCAAGGAAACAACACAAGCGCAATCCAATAATATCGTCAAAAACTCTACAATTAAGTTCGGATCACGTGGAATATGGTTTCAATGTGATGCATCACCTGTATGGACTGGTTTTCAGATAACTGACAACATTTTTATCGACCAATATCAATACGGGGTATACCTGTATTATCTCCAAGGTCCGGTTTTTACTGGAAATACAATAACACCCAATTCTACCAGTGATGGCTCCTATAAGGGGATTGAAATGACATTTTGCCATGGAGACAATCTAAAATGTAATAGCAACACATTTAATGCAGCCTTAAATACAATTTACGCTGCTGTTCATGT
>JBDRNO010000215.1:0-47343 GCA_043811005.1 Bacteroidota bacterium
AGACGAATTAAATTTTTATTAGAAAGATAATAACAGATAAGTAACATTTTATATTTTATGATCAATTGAAAATTAAACTTTTATATTATTATAAACATAAAAAAAACATTAAATAATTAATTTAAGTTAATGATACAATTATAACAAAAATCTTTATAATTTGTTAAAAACTTATAAATAAATAGTTTTATTTATATTTTTTTATTTGAATTTTTTAACAGTTAAATATAAGAGACGTTTAATAATTATTTTATAAATAGTTATCAACATTTATTTATTTTATCAACATTTTATTGTTTAAATTTATGGTTTTTTAAGAACATAGTTTTGCAAATTGATTAAAATATGAATAAGAAAGCAAAATTAGGTATTGGTTGTGATCATGCCGGCTATTATTTAAAAGAGCAACTAAAGAAGTACTTAAAAAAAGAAGGTTATGTAATTACAGATTATGGGACTTACTCCGAAGAAAGTACTGATTATCCTGATTATGCTCATATAGTAGCAGAAAAAGTAATAGGAAAAGAGTTTGATTTTGGTATATTATTGTGTGGAAGTGGAAATGGAATAAGTATGACAGCTAATAAACACCAGGGAGTAAGAACTGCATTATGCTGGAGAGTTGATATTGCAGAGATGGCACGCAAACATAATGATGCAAACATAATATCATTACCTGCAAGGTTTATAAATACTGATGAAGCAAAGAAAATTGTAATTACTTTTTTAAGTACGGAATTTGAAGGGGGAAGACATGAGAGAAGGGTAAATAAGATTGATATAAGAATATAACTGAAAAAAATGCCACAAAAACACCAAAACACAAAATCCCACAAAAAGAAATTAGAGCCATTACCTTAGGAAATAGAAGAATAGGAAAAGAAAAAAAATAATATATATAAAGATGACTGGAACTTTACAGAAGTTTTTAATTGATTCCGAAAGGGTAACATTTGATGTGGATCATAGAAAGAAGATAAACTTTAATATTTCTCAATGTGATAAAGCCATTGTAAAAGGGAAAAGGCAATACGTTAATATTGAATTGGCAAGAAAACGTGCTGCACGCATTAAGGATAAAGTAATAGGGAATTTAGATAAATATTTGATAGAATTTGAAACAAATTTCACTAAAAGGGGTGGTAAAATAATATGGGCTCAGGATGGCAGGGAAGCCATTGAAAAGATACTTTTAGTTTTGAATAAAGTAAAGGCAAAGATGGTTGTTAAAGGAAAATCCATGACAACAGAAGAGATCAGTTTCAATGAGTCCCTAGAAACAGATAATATTGAATCGGTAGAGACGGATCTTGGTGAATATATAGTACAGTTGGCAGGTGAGCCGCCTTATCATATTGTAACTCCGGCAATGCATAAATCAAAGGAAGAAGTTGCACAGCTTTTCCATGAGAAAAAAGGAACGCCAATAGAAAGCACGCCTCAGGATATAGCCGCTTTTGTACGTAAGATACTTAGGAAAAAATTCAGATCAGCCGATGCAGGAATTACCGGAGCAAATTTTCTGATAGCCGATATTGGAGCAATTGCCCTAACTGAGAACGAAGGGAATATATTAATGTCTACATCATTTCCAAAAATACATATAGCAATAGCCGGGATAGAAAAAATGATTCCCTTTATGAAAGATCTCGATCTCTTTTGGTCTTTACTTTCAACCAATGGAACGGGACAGAATATTACAGCTTATAACACAATATTTACCGGGCCTAAAAAGGAAGACGAGCTGGATGGGCCCAGGGAAATGTATGTTGTACTGCTGGATAATGGAAGAACAAAACTGCTCGGAAAAAAAGAACAGAGAAAAGCGTTAAGCTGTATAAGGTGCGGTGCTTGTTTAAATGGTTGCCCGGTGTATAAAAACATTGGTGGACACACGTATGGTTCTGCATATAGCGGACCCATTGGCTCTGTAATAACACCTCATTATAAAGGGATGGAAGAATATAAACATTTAAGCTATGCTTCCTCACTCTGCGGCAAGTGCACGGAAATATGCCCCGTTAACATGGAGATACATAATTTATTACTTTATAACAGAAGAGATGCAGTAAAGGAGGGTTTAAGTTCAAGGACTGAGAATTGGTCAATGTATTTCTGGAAAAAGGTAATGCTAAAAAGAGGCAAAATGGAAAAGGGAGGGGCAAAATTTAAAAATTTTATGCTTAAGCAGCTTTTCAGGAAATCATGGGGAGACAGAAGAGAGATGCCCAAGATTGCCGCAAAGTCATTTAATCAGTTGTGGAGGGAAAAGCAAGGTAATGATACTTAACATTGACTATAACTATGACAATGATGATGACTAATGAGCAATGACTATGACATAAATCGCAGTTACTAATATCCAGCATCCAGAAATCCGCAACCAAATCACCGCACTACTATCTTCCTCCTGTAAATCCCGTTATTACTCGTGGCAATAACCATATAAACTCCTGTTGTCAGTTTACCGGCAGGGTCTATAGCGAGTAAATGTTCATCATCTTCAAGAACAAACACTTTGGAGTAGTGCTCAATGCCCAGTATATCAAGGATGACGACAAGCACTTGATCACCGGTGAATCCGGAGTCGCTTATTGCTGCATAGAATTTTTCACCCGGTGTGGGGTTGGGGTAGATATCAAAACCGTCTTGCAGGGTTGGGGCAGTTGAAGTATCCATGGTTTCATATTCCGGATAAATATCTTCTTCCTCATTGTATGTAAGTGGTAAAACTTTGTTTTTCAGTGGCAGGGGGTCGTGCATGCCGTAAAGCGAATTCATTGCATCTCTTGGATCATTGCCGGCAATAGTGCTGTCGTTTTGCGTAGTATCTGCTAAGCTTTTATAATAGCCGCTTGTTGAGCACTCAAAAGGATCTACATAAGCATAGAACTCAGCGCCTTCCTTTACTTCAAATGGCGGCTCCAAAGATATCTCAACCCCAGCCCTGTAAGTAACATCCCCAATGTAGTCATCAGATCCGCCAATAACCGCATCAATTAGCTTATTGGATGTTATTGAGCGGAAAGCATCTATATTGCCAGGAACATTTTTAGAGCCCAATGGATGATATGCAGAATACCACGGTACCGGATAATCCAACTTTTCAATATAATCTATTAAATTAGCATAACGAGGTAAATCTAAATTCACACTACTATTTAGGTCTTTAAGGAACGATAAATTATGCATAAGCATGTAATCCAATCCATTATGATCTCCCTCATTACCTGAACCATGACCATCAATTTGAACGTCAGGAGCCCCCATATAACGGTTGCGACTGGCCCAACTATCACCGGCTTTATCATCCACGTATACATACGGGCCTTCACACGGGGCACTATCTAAATGAGATTGAGGTGAAGGAAGAGTCCAGTTTTTATTGTTAAGCAGCGCCCATAAAGTTAAGTAAAAAGGATCCCAGTCAGCCCATGCAGTACTGTTAGCTAAACCTTGATATGTTGAATTAGGACATAATAAACATACAAATTTTGGTATTGTGCCATCAGGTTTTACCCTCCAGGAATCCCCTATAGCAGCTAATATTGCTTTATGATAATTATTGTAACTAATGGTATTCACAAAAGTTTGAGCTAATTGCCAAATATAATAATTCCAATGAGAAAGTGCATTTTGGTACCCCTCTCCCGTAATTTTTTTCCCGGCTTCGGCAAGACCATAAGATCGTAGCACCGCACCATTCCAACCACGATCAACATTCTCTCCAGTAACCGCATTTTTTATAACCCAGTTACCTGCTTCTAAGTATTCTATAATATTACCAGCCATATCTATTGCTTTTTGCCTTAATGCTACACCGTTATAAGTAACCCCGTTATCAACAAAACGTTTGACTAATACAAAACCCATTAACAAAGGATATATCTGGTCATGACTCATTTCAGCAGTTTCTGGATCTGCTGGGGTTTCTGTACTATAATCAGAAGTAACTCCATATACATTTTTGACATCTGTTAAATCCTGGTTGAAATGCGCTTCATTTTCATTATTATATTTTAGCAGGCGGTATTCCGTTGCAAGAACCCCTATATACCAGCCAAGGTACATTGTGGCATCACCCCAACGAATTTTCTCGAAATATTGTCCTGATGAATGTCTTGTCTCGGCAGGGATGCTTTCTCCCGGGTTTGGACCAACCTTCAAAAAATCATTTTTTAAACGTAACCGGTAATACCAATACTTTTTTAGATTATCAGCTCTTGTTTGTGCGCTGCATACGACAGGTGTTAACAGAATAAAAATAAGGATTATTTTTTTCATCATATTATATTTTTTTTATCTGTGTCATTCATCAATTTTATCAAAAGAAACGACATACTCCTTACCATCAGTAAAATCTGTACTAAGCTTCATCTCTTTATTTGTTAATCGGAGAATGTCCCAACAAATATTTTCATAAGCTAAGGGACCATAAGCAGTAACTGTATTACCGTAACAAGGAAAACATAATTCTTTTTTTTTATTTTCAAAATCCATCTTTCCAATACATACTAAACTTGATAACTCTATTCCAATTGACATTCCATAATGGAATGAATAAAGGCAATAAGCCGGGTGGTTTTTTAGTGAATCCAAAAAATCCTGTCCGTCAATTTCAAATTCCTTTATTTCCCATGTGCCGATCAATCTTTTTTCTGGTGTTCTTAAACTGATTAATGGACCTTCAGGGTATTTTTTGCAGGAAGTAAAGTTCATTGATATTAATATCAATAATGTAATGCTGGTTGAAATTCTTTTACTCACTATCATAATTGACTTTAAAGGTGTTCGTGAACCCGCATTAGGATTCAATAGACATAATATATCTCTTATGGTATATTATTTTATCATTATTAGTCCCGATCTGGGTTGGGATGCGGGTTTCATTATTGTTTATTTTTTCGTTTCTATATTTTTCAAACGCAGCTCAAACAGTTTTTGTTGTTCTTTCAGCTCTCTGTTTTTATTTTCCAATTCCTCAATTCGTTTATCCTGCTCAATAGTGTATAAAGTAAGCTCTTCAATTTTCACCTGCTGCATTAATGCCATTTCACCCAGGTCAAGCCCGTTGGTTTCGATTTCATTTGCAGAGGGTATACCGGGGTGTTATTTCTTTTACGAATTTTTTTAATTGAAGTTACGAATTGTATCAAGGATTTCCTGTGTGAAGTTATTCTTTCAATAAAATCCTTTTGGAACAAGGGTTGTGGAAGGAAGGACGACCTCTCCCCGACCCTCTCCTGGCTCACCCTGCAGTAGCCTGGAGGAGAGGGAGACCCAACGCTCAACACATCATCCGGGACATCCGCTGGAAAATGGTTCTTTGAAGGGTAGGAGTCACCCGTGAGGGTGATATCCAGTAACCAGCACCCATCCTATAGCTAACAATTGAATAATTGAACTACTGCACAACTATCTTCCTCCTATAAATCCCGTTATCACTCGTGGCAATAACCATATAAATCCCGGCTTCCAGTTTGCCGGCAGGGTCTATGGCGAGTAAATGTTCATCATTTTCAATAACAAACACTTTGGAGTAGTGCTCAATGCCCAGTATGTCAAGGATGACGACAAGCACTTGATCACTGGTGAATCCGGAATCGCTTATTACTGCATAGAATTTTTCACCCGGTGTGGGGTTGGGGTAGATATCAAAACCGTCTTGCAGGGTTTTGGCGGATGAGGTATCCATGGTTTCATATTCCGGATAAATATCTTCTTCCTCATCGTATGTTAGTGGTATAACTTTATTTTTTAGTGGCAGGGGATCGTGCATGCCGTAAAGCGAATTCGTTGCATCTCTTGGATCATTGCCGGCAAGAGCGCTGTCAGTTTGCGTGGTATCTGCTAAGCTTTTATAATTGCCGCTTGTTGAGCACTCAAAAGGATCTACATAAGCATAGAACTCAGCTCCTTCCTTTACTTCAAAAGGGGGCTCTAATGAAATTTCCTGACCGGCTCTGTAGGTAACCCATCCATCCGGTTCAATTGTCTTGTTAGAAGTGACACTACGAAATAAACCAAGTTGAACATGAGTATTATAAGATTGGGAGCCCACATATATAATATAAGGAAAGTTATATGTTTCAACACGATCCATTAAATTGACATAAGGTTGCGATAAATTAGCTCCTTCACTAATGTAATACAAATTGTGGAGAAGCATATAATCCAAGCCATTGTAATCTCCCGTTCGTGCTGAACCTTCATATTGAGCAACGTATGTTTGTGTAAACCGCCCCAAACTTGCCCAGCCACCACCAGCTTTATCACTTGAGCTGTAATGATATGGGCCTTTACACGGAGCGGAATTAAGTTGGGTTATAGTATTTGATGGAATAGACACGTTCTTATTATGAAGGACTTTCCATAATGTCAAGTAAAAACTATCCCAGTTTGTCCACTCAGTTACTTTTTTTATTCCGGATTTTGTGGTATTAATAAGCGGATTTACATCACCAAAGGGATCTATAGCTCGTCAGGAATCCCCAACGGCAGCCAGTGCAGCTTTATGGTTAATATTGAAAGGAAAATCCATGGGACCAACAACAAGTTGTGTATACTGCCAGGTTAAATAATTAAATGTGGAGACACCATCCTGATAATATTCACCGGTAATTTTATGCCCGGCAGCAGCAAGAGCATAGGACCGTAATACCACACTCTCACCATAACCAACATTATCTCCTGAAACCGCATTTTTGATATACCAACCATCTTCCTTGGCATATTCAATAATTCTATCAGTTATTTCCCGCGCTTTTTCCCAGAAATTAATTCCATTATAAGTAATCCAGGTATTTACAAAGCGTTCAACTAAAGCAAGTCCTATTAACAAATGAAAAATTTGATCCTGGCTAACTTCATTACATGGATATGGATTTTTGCATTTCTCACAATCAATACCTTGCAAACTACATAAACCAGAATTAATTGTATGAACTGTAATACTGTTAGTGAGCCCCGAATTAAAATGAAGATAATTTTCATAAGCTTCCTGATCATAACCTTGAACATCAGGATCGCTAATATTGCTTATAAAATCACCCGGTACATCATCCCTAATAAAAAAACCGTTATATTCAGGAGTACCAAAGTTTCCATCGTTATCTTTAAAATGGATTTCAGCATTGAAGTCTAAGCGCTCAAAAGCATTCAAAGCATAATACAATTCCTCCTCAGTGGCTAATGTGCTTTCATTATTATCATCTAATAAACGAAATTCTGTAGCTAATACACCTATATACCAGCCAAGTGACTGAGTAGGGTCATCCCATAAAAGCTGCCCATTTGTAAACCTTACTTCAGCAGGAATACTTTCCCCTTGATTTGGTCCCACTTTTAGAAAATCATTCTGTAACCGTAGTCTATAATACCAATACTTTTCTAAATTTTTATATGTTGTTTGTGCCTCGCTTATTAAAGGATTTATTAAAATAAAAACAAGTATGATTTTTTTCATGGTATTTTTTTATAAATGTATTTCAGTCTTTAATTTTATCGAAAAAAATTTCATATTCCTTCCCATTCCAATCAGTTTTTAATTTCATTTCTTTATTTTTCAGTCTTAATATTGTCCAGCAGATATCTTCATTCCTACCTAATGGTCCATAAGTTGGAGAATTATAATTACTATTATATTCATCCAGCCATAACTCTTTATTTTTGTTTTCTAAATGCCAATACCCCCAAAAATATAAATAGAAACCACCCGGGCAAGATCTATAATATTCCCTGGAATCTGATTTAATTCTTTCAAATAAATAGGTGCAAAAAGCGGAATCCATGCTGAGTGAATCCATAAAATCCTGCCCGTCAATTTTAAATTCCTTTATTTCCCAAGTACCAAGCAATCTTTGTTCTGCCGTCCTGAAGCTAAAAAAGGGACCTTCAGAGTATTTTTTGCAGGAAGTTAAGATCATTGATATTAATATCAAAAATGTAATGCTGGTTGAAATTTTTTTACTCACTATCATAATTGACTTTAAAGGTGTTCGTGAATCCGCATTAGGATTCAATAGACATAATATATTTCTTATGGCATATTATTTTTATCATTATTTGTCCTAACCTGGGTTGGGATGCGGGTTTCATTATTGTTTATTTTTTCGTTTCTATTTTCTTCAAACGCAGCTCAAACAGTTTTTGTTGTTTTTTCAGCTCTATGTTTTTATTTTCCAATTCCTCAATTCGTTTATCCTGCTCAATAGTATATAAAGTAAGCTCTTCAATTTTCACCTGCTGCATTAATGCCATTTCACCCAGGTCAAGCCCGTTGGTTTCGATTTCTTTTGCAGAGGGCATGCTGGGTAAATAACCGTATTTTATTATGTATTCCTTTACTTCTTGAAGTGGCATTAATCTGTAATTCCGCTTTAAAACATAATCTCCCCAACCGCTTACCGTAGCTTTATAGGAACTTGCCACCACTTTACCATCTACAGCTAATTTATAATCTGTATGATCTCCTGAAGTGATGGCTCTTCCGATATTAACATTGCCTTCTGCCGAAATTCTGATGCCTGCCCAACTACCTATTTGCGGTGCGATAACAAATCCGGCTGATCCGTTTTTCCCAGCATCACCTAATCCGTCATTCCAAAATATTCCCATATCATTTAATTGAGTTCCCCAAACATAACCACCCCCGCCTAATTTTGGCACTATAAATATACGCCTGTTTTCAGTATCACCAAATTGTGCAATTTTCTCATTAAGTGCAGCAGTATTTTTTACTTCTAATTTAGCAGATGGGCTTGTTGTCCCGATGCCGACATTGCCTGAAAATAAAGCGGTTCCATCCACATCTAATTTAGCACTTGGGCTTGTTGTCCCGATGCCGACATTCCCTCCGCTTTCAACTATCATTCTTTCAATATTATTCGTTTCAAACATTAATGCTCCGTTATCTGTCGCAATATACAAATCGCCATCTTCCTGGAAGTTTAAAAATTCGCGGTTATTTAATACGCCCATTAAAAGACCATCTGTTTCGCCACTACCAGTCTGTAAATTTGTTAATTGTAATGTTACTATATCCTTTTCCGGTATTTCAGGCGGAGGTATAGGGTCTGAGCAACAATCATTAAGACCGGAACCCATATATGTTTTATTAGAATGTATATGTAAATGATGTTTGGGGTTACTAATATTAATCCCAATACTACCGGTTTGAACATTCCCCGTATCTGATAAAGTCATCACGGTATCATCAAGAGTTCCTATATACAAATCACCTGTTTTGCCTCTTGGCTCTATATCCCAAATAGATGATGAAATAATATTAACCGGGTATGTGTTTGTTGTGTAAATATCTTCTAATCTTATTCCCTGGTGAGATTCAGATCCACTCGGGATTCCCCCATGTATCGTTTTTATATGTAATTTCTTCTGAGGATCATCTATTCCCAAACCCATATATGAATTATTACTCAAACTTATGATTGAATTATATGCATTTTGACTTTGTAAAAATAAATCTCCGTCATCGGCATATATGCGATTATCCACACCAATATTCTGATTTAACCCTCCTAACCATAAAGAATTACCGATGTGAATAGAATCCACAACCTGCAAACTATCAAAAACAGCTCCGTTTGTTTTTATTGAACCTGTGGTTACCAAATCCTCATCATCAAAACTTATCGTCCCGCTTGCACTTGTTATGCGGTTGTTAATGCCATCAATGACTAATCCACTGCCGGCAACCTTTATGGCGCTGTCGCTTTCTATTGTTTATGCACTCAATGTAGCGGTTTTCAATGTTTGGGCTTCCAACACGTTTTTAGCTGTAACAGTATCTGATTCCAGCAATATCTTTTCCGCTTCTGAGCTTACTACTATCTCAGCAGGAGACTTAATAGTATCTTTTTCTCCGGGCTGTATGGCACCGTTTATAAATTTAAAAGCGCCTATGTTAACTGAATTTTGTACGTAGAGATCCTGCCCTGCTATTGAGCCGGTGGTAACGAGATTGTCATCATCAAGACTTATGGTTCCACTGCCGGATGTTATCCTGTTGTTAATCCCGTCAATGACCAATCCGCTGCCGGCAACTTTTATAGCGCTGTCGCTTTTTACGGTCGTTGCTTTAAGCGTGGCTGTTGTAATTTCAGGAGCTTTTATCGCTATTGAAGCTTCAACTGTTTGGGCTTTAAATGCCTTATCTGCAGTCACGGTATCAGAGCTTAGCTGTATCATCTCTGTTTTAGATTCGATCACAATTCCTTTCGTGGAGCTGATAGTGTCTTTTTGCCCCGGAAGTATGGCTCCGTTCTTAAACTTGAAATCGCCTATGTTAATAGCTCTCTGTACGTAAAGATCTTGGCTCGCTATTGCCCCTGTTGTGATAAGGTTTTCATCATCAAAATAAATATTTCCGCCCGGCGCTGTTATCCTGCTGCTGATACCGTCAATGACCAACCCGTTGGCTACCTCAATAGCGCTGTCGCTTTTTATAGTTTTTGCTTTCAGTGTGTCTGTTTCTATTTCAAGGGCTTTTATCTTATTTGCGGCTTCAACGGTTTGAACTACCAATACATTTTTTGCAGTAACTGTATCTGAGTTAAAACTTATCTTCTCCGCTTCTGATTTTATTACGATCTCTGCAGGAGATTTTATAGTGTCTTTCTGTCCGGGTTGTATAGCACCGTTTATAAATTTAAATGCGCCTATGTTAACGGACTTTTCTACAAAGAGGTTCTCCCCTGCTATGGAACCGGTAACTACGGCATTACCGTCAACATGGAGGGGATATTGGGGATTGTTTGTATTTATCCCTACATTGCCTCCTGTGTAATATATATCGCTGCCCGAGCTAACCCACTGGCTGCCGGTTAAAGGTGAGCCGTTAAGCAGGTATTGGCTGGAGTTGATGCTGGCTGTATTTATTGTGTCTGCATGCATAGACGTTGCATGCAACGTCTGTACGTTCCCTGTTTGGGCATGCCACGTCTCTGCGTACCCCGTATCAACATGCAACGTTTCAGCATTAATTGTATCTGCATGTAACGATACGGCATTCATGCGTGCCACGGTTTGGAACCGTGTTACGTTTATCGTGTCTGCTTCTATGCGTGCCACGGTTTGGAACCGTGTCACGCTTACCGTATCGGCTGTGAGAGTATTTGTCACAATACCATTGTTTACTTGCAGAGTAGTTGCGTGCAACGTCTCTACCGATGTTGTTCCATTCACCGTTGCATCTCCGTCTACCAGCAAGCTGCCCGTTTGCGTTTGCCCGGTTACCTGTAAACCGTTTAATAGCCCCTGATTTATTGAGAAATAATTTGCATTGATAACATTTCCGGTGATAGTGTCGGCTTTGATATTGGCTGTTGTCAGGATGTTGGAATTTAAAAAGTCAACCGTTCCAGTTGAACTGCTAATACTGTTGTTAGTGCCATCAAATATAAGGGTATTACCAATAGTAAGCAAACCATATATTTCGGAATTTCCGTAAACCACCAAACTTCCTGCAGTAAGCAGGCTGTCTATTGTAACATTTATTTCAAACAAAGCATCACCACCGGAAATATTAAAAAATGCCGAGGGAGTTGTTGTACCCCATCCGAACCAGCCGTCTTGAGTAATAATTCCTCTCTGGATGGAATTAGTATAAATGTTTATGCCGGCATAATTATTTGATCCGAACCGGTCACTGCCTGAAAGGTCGTTACCCCCTATCGCGTATTTCTGGCCAGCTTGTGAAATTGCTTCATTTTGAAAGCATATACAAATAGATACTGCCAGTGCAGAACTTAGTAGAAATTTGGTGGTTTTCATAATTTAAAAAATTAATGATTGAAAAATTTTGTTTTTTTTTATTATGTAAAGTCTCAGTACAATATTTTACTAATTAATTTTAATCTCCAAACCAAAATTCCCCTATCTTTACATTTCATATTCGTATTTATAAAGCCGAAAACAAAATACAACACAGAAATAGCAACTGATTTATATAAATAACAGATATTTATCTTTACAAATCATGAAATCTTCAAAACATTTATTTCATCTTATAAGATCATTGGATCAAACCGAAAAAAGTTATTTTAAAAAATTTGCCTCACAACATTGCAGTGATGAAAAGCCAAATTATCTAAAATTGTTTACTGCCATAAATAAGCAAAAGAAATTTAATGAAGATGAGATCATTAAACAATTTTCAGGTCAAATTTGGGTAAAAAATTTTTCGAGAGAAAAAAACTATCTTTATAAACTCATATTGAAATCCCTGCGCAACTATCATGCTGAGAGTTCCGCAGACATGCAGCTTAAAGGGCTTTTGCAGGATATAGAAATTCTTTACAACAAAGCCCTGTACAAACAATGTGCTAAATTACTTACCAGGGCAAGAAAACTCGCAACAACCTATGAGAAACATTCTCTTTTGCTTGAGATCATTAAATGGGAGAAATCGATATATTTTTCGGGTAAAACAGCAGAATATTTACAAAACATCATCAATGATGAAGATCAAATCCTTATATTAATCAATGAGAAACATCAACACCATCAGTTATTATCCAGGTTCTATGATCTTACGAAAAATGAAAGCCTGATAAGAACCCGCGAGGATGTTGAGCTTATCAAAGAGATTTTTAAACACCAGCGGCTTAAAGGTTATGAGATGTCCCATTCAATAGAAGCAAAATTGCTTTTTTATAATATATATTCCGCTTTTTTTCATGTAACCGGAGAATACAGAAGCGGTTATTATTTCTGTGAAAAATGGGTCGTATTGCTGGAATCTCACCCAGCCCTCATAAACGAAAATCCAATAAATTATATTAATGCACTTAATTATTATTTGTTTACCCTGGATAATAATTCCGAAGCGTTTTTCACTAATTTGCAAAAACTTAAAGAAATACCCGAAAAATTTCCTAAAGCCAGGAACAAAAGGATTGAAGCTGCTATTAATACCCGTTATTACAACATTTTTTCAGCATTGCACAATGATGCAGGTAATTTTAAAAAATCCATTGCCTTCATACCTGAAATAAAGAAATGCCTTACACTATTTCGGGGAAAGATGAATAAATATTATGAATTAATGCTGCACCTGCGTATAGCAAATGCTTATTTCGCTTTAAAGGACTATACAAATGCATCGGATTGGTTAAAACCCATAATGGAAGATAAAGGAAAAGATGGAAGACAGGAGATATACGGCTTTGCCATGATACTTAACCTTATTATATATCATGAACAAAGCTTTGATAATTATAAAAAGCATGATAACTTTGAAGAACTTATCAAAACCACCTATAGCTTTTTCCTTGAAAGAAACCGTATTTATGATTTTGAATACATAGTAATAACTTTTTTCAAGGAACAAATTCCCAATATCAACACCCACAAGGATCTTGTTAAAGCCCTAAGAATATTAAGAAAAGAACTCATTAAAATCTTAGCTGCCCCCTTTGAGCGCAAAGCATTGGAATTCTTTGATTTTATTAGCTGGGTGGATAGTAAAATTGAAGATAAATCAATGAGTGAAATTATTAAGAGAAAATTGAAATGTTGTTAAGATTTACTAAATCTTGGAGATTTAGTAAATCTAAATACCAAGTATTTTCTCAATTATCACGGGATAGTGCTCATACTCCAATTGATGTAATCTTTCTGCAAGAGATTCGGGTGTATCATTTTCATAAACCTTGCATTTTGCCTGGAAAATAATTTTTCCTTCATCATATCGTTCATTCACATAATGGACAGATATTCCCGATTCTTTTTCTTTTGCATTAATAACAGCTTCATGAACATATTTACCATACATTCCTTTTCCGCCATAATTTGGCAGAAGCGCAGGGTGTATGTTTGTCATTTTATCGGGGAAAGCCCTTATAAGATAATTTGGAATAAGCCATAAAAATCCGGCAAGTACAATAAGATCAATTTTATAATTATTGAGTGGGGTAAGAAGATTTTGTGTCTCATAGAACTCTTCCCGGTTAAGTATAAAGGTTGGAATTTTGTGTTTCTCTGCTCGTTTTATTACTAAAGCATCCTTTTTATTAGAAATTATTAAGGCGATATTTACCCTATCATTATTCTTAAAGTAATTAATGATATTTTCAGTATTTGTACCGCTGCCTGAAGCAAATATTGCAATATTTTTACTCATAATTTATTGTATCGGAATTTCAATATTAATTAGTAAATTCGTGAAAATTAGTGTAATTCGTGGCAAAATTACTTTTTTACGAACAGAACTTTGTAAATTGATTAAAAAAAAATTGTTTTTAATGTTTTAAATATATTTCTTTGCACCTCATTTATCATTAATAAAATTAAAAATAAAAAATTATGGCAGATATAGCATCAAAAGTAAAAGCTATTATTGTTGACAAATTAGGTGTAGATGAAAAAGAAGTAACACCTGAAGCCAGCTTTACTAATGATTTAGGAGCGGATTCACTTGACACTGTTGAACTAATTATGGAATTCGAGAAAGAGTTTAATATAGCTATTCCGGACGATCAGGCAGAAAAGATCAACACCGTTGGTGAAGCCATAGCTTATATCGAAGAAAACGCCACCTAATATTTCCACATCCAAATGCAGTTAAGACGTGTAGTAGTTACAGGTCTAGGCGCGATTACTCCAATTGGAAATACAGTAAAGGAATACTGGGAAAATTTAATAAAAGGGGTAAGTGGCGCTGATGAAATAACGCGTTTTAACGCCTCAAGGTTTAAAACCCGCTTTGCCTGCGAAGTAAAAAATTACAACCCTACTGATTATTTTGACCGCAAAGAAGCACGAAAGCTTGATTTATATTCCCAATTTTCATTAATCGCCACAGAAGAGGCAATTAAAGATAGTGGTTTTGATAATGACACTGTCAATAAGTCTAGAATCGGTGTTATTTTGGGTGTAGGAATTGGCGGATTGACCACCTTTTTTAATGAATGTGTGAATTATGGTAAAGGCGATGGAACCCCAAGATTCAATCCCTTCTTTATTCCCAAAATGATAGCTGACATTGCATGCGGACACATTTCAATTAAATATGGTTTTAGGGGACCTAATTATACTACTGTTTCTGCCTGTGCGTCTTCTACGCATGCCTTAATAGATTCTTTTAATTATATCCGTTTGGGAAAAGCCGATATTTTTATTTCCGGCGGTTCCGAAGCTGCAATTAACGAAGCGGGTATAGGAGGATTTAATGCAATGCATGCACTTTCTGTAAGAAATGATTCCCCTGATACTGCATCCCGCCCTTTTGATTTAGATAGAGATGGGTTTGTACTTGGTGAAGGAGCCGGTACAATTATTCTTGAAGAATACGAACATGCTGTTAAAAGAGGAGCTAAAATTTATGCTGAAGTTATCGAAGGTGGAATGTCGGCTGACGCATATCATATAACCGCACCTCATCCGGAGGGATTAGGCGCTATTAGTGTTATGAAAAACGTTTTGGAAGAAGCTGAAATTGATCCTGATCAAATTGGTTATATAAATGTTCATGGCACATCAACTCCACTTGGGGATATTTCTGAGGTAAAAGCAATTAAAGAGGTATTCGGTGATCATGCTTATAAAATGAATATAAGTTCAACGAAATCTATGACAGGACACTTATTGGGCGCTGCAGGGGCAATAGAAGCAATTGCATGCATACTTGCAATAAAGCACAATGTCGTTCCACCTACTATTAATCACTTTAATGATGATCCGGAGATTGATCCCCGCTTGAATTTTACCTTTCACAAAGCGCAGAAGAGAGAGGTAAGGGTAGCTTTAAGTAATACATTTGGCTTTGGCGGTCATAATGCTTCTGTGATATTCAAAGAATTTTGTGAATAATCCGGTTCATTAATTGTATGAAAATATTACCCTCCCCCTTTTTATCACTAACTGTATTGATAGAAAGATGTTAACTTATCTTATTAAACCTATACAGAGATTTTTTTCTCCGGAAAAAGATTTATTTAAGTCATTAAGGCAAATACTAGGGTTTTATCCTGACAACATAACTATTTATAAACTGGCTTTTAGACATAAGTCTGACCGGCAAATGAATTTACAAGAAGGGGAAGAAAATAAAGAAGCGAACGATAATGAACGGTTGGAATATTTAGGAGATGCCGTATTGAGCGCTTCTGTTGCTTATTTTTTATTTAGGAAATTCCCTTTTAAAAATGAGGGATTTTTAACTGAAATGAGATCAAAAATTGTAAGCAGAACAAACTTAAATAAATTGGCATTAATTTTAGGATTGGATAAATTCATTAATTCAAATATTAGAACGGGAGGGAAATCAATATATGGAAATGCTTTTGAAGCATTTGTCGGAGCAATATATATTGATAAAGGTTATAAATATGCCGAAGAATTTATTTTGAACAGGGTAATTAAATACCATATAGATATTGATGAACTTGAGGAAATGGAAGTAAATTATAAAGGAAAATTAATTGATTGGGCTCAAAAGGAAAAAAGGGAATTTGAATTTGAAGTTATAAGAGAAGCAGGAAAAGGTTACAACAAAAAATATTGTGTCCAGGTTTTAATAGATAATAAATACCTTGGTAAAGGAGAGGGTGCGACAAAAAAAATGGCGGAACAACGCGCAGCCGAAGAAACGTGTAAAATGCTTGAAATAAATGGTAGCTAAAAATAAGGACATAACTTTGTAAATTGATAAAAAAAATGCCACAAAATCACCAAAACACAAAATGCCACAAAAAGATAAAAGAATTTGTGAAATTAATACTATTGATACAGATAATCCAGTATGGAAAGTTCAAATTATTAGCCATTTGAAATTAACAAGTAATCGATTAGAATATTTGATAAATTATAATATGGTATATATAGCACCGGGAATCAAAAGGCTTGTAAGATAATTTAGTGGGATTTTGTGCTTTTGTGTTTTAGTGGCAAATTATTTCAACCCATTGGTTATTCAACCAACCGCTTGAAATTCCGAGACGTTAAATTAAATTGTTTATAATGAGAAAAAGAGTCCTTAATATTGATATTGATTATGATTTTGCTCTTATTGGTATTTGCTGTCAGGCAGAAGATTATCGTCTGTGCTGGGAAATAAACAAAATTTTGGAGATAGAGCTTGAAAGAAGAGACGATATAACAATATATCCAGCGAATAAATCAAGAACAAGAAAAGCAGAAGAGGAAAAAAATGCGTATTCTTCATATTTTTATAAGGATGAGGAAATTAAAACTTCATTTACCCTGATCTCGAATAAGCCCATACATAATAGCCGGCAAATGACAGGGGAAAAATTGCAAGCTGAAACAAATTGTTCCTCACTATGGGAAAAAAGTACAAGAAGAATGTTAATACCGGAACAAAAGAAAACAGATTATTTTTTGATGATAAAAGGAAGTATTAAAGAAAAAGCAAAGTCAAACATTGTGAAAAAAATTAAAAATATTCTGTTTGTTTTTATGGTTTATGAAATTGATCCTGATAAATTGAAGTCGAAACAGGAATTATTGTTTTTCTAATAAAACTTTTATTGAATTTTTTTCGTAAAAACAATTATTGAGAACGTAGCTTCACCGGTTTATAAAAAAACCGCCACTAAAGCACAAAAACACTAAATCCCACTAATTTTATTGTGAATTTTAGTGTTTTAGCGGCAAAATATTAAAATTCTGATACGATAAATTAAGTCCACTCTAAAAAGACGTTTTTAAATGAGCAGCATCAAAAATGCAACACAAAACCACCAACTACCAACTCCTAATAAACAAACTCGATGAGTTCATCCGTAAATACTATAAAAATCAGCTTATAAAAGGCGGGATTTACAGTATTGGGATTGTACTGCTGTTTTATATTGCTGTTACCGCTTTAGAGTATTTTGCACATTACGGAATGGCAGTACGTACCATACTTTTTTACTCTTTTTTATTGATCAACAGCTTTATCCTTACAAAATTAGTGATCATACCACTGGTTCACCTATACAAATTAGGCACAATAATCACATATGAACAAGCAGCTATAATAATTGGAAAACATTTTACCGAAGTAAAAGATAGATTGCTTAATATACTTCAATTAAAACAACAATCCGACCTGCCACTCACCCCTCCTGCGCTAAAGCTTCGGAGAGCAAGCACTCACCACCCACTCCCGATTGCATCGGGGCAGGCATTCACTCTATTAGAGGCAAGTATTGATCAGAAAATAAATGAACTTAAACCCATACCCTTTACATCTGCCATTAACCTTTCGAAAAACAGGAGGTATATAAAATACGCTATTACACCAATCCTGTTAATTGTGATTATTATTTTTACATCTCCAACAATTATTACGGATAGTACTAAAAGATTGGTAAAACACCGCACTTATTTTGAGAAAACAGCTCCTTTTAAGTTTATTATTGAAAATAATGAACTTAAGGCCATTCAACAAGAAGATTTTGAACTGAAAGTTAAGATAACGGGCGATGAAATTCCCGATGATGTGTTTCTTGAATTTAACCCCGGTTGGATAAATGAATCCGGAGGAACAGGAGGCAATCAACAGAAACTAAGAAAAAGGAATACTGTTTCACGTTACTATTTGTTTAAAAATGTACAAAAGACCATTTTTTTTCGCTTGTTTGCAGATGGGTTTTATTCTAAGGAATACAAACTAACCGCCCTGCCAAACCCCATTGTACTAAATTTTGAGACTATATTAAAGTACCCAGGGTACCTCAATAAAAAGGATGACATTTTTAAGAATACAGGTGATATCATTATTCCAGCCGGCACAAAAACCACCTGGAATTTCAGTACAAAAGACACACACACTTTAAGAATGAGTTTTTTCTCAGGTGGAAGTACCTCTTCATCCACATTATACCGCTTGGGTGAAAATAAATATTCACATACGGAACAGTTCTTCAAAAACACATCATACTCTGTTAAAACTTCCAACGAATACATTAAAAACAGGGATTCTATTGTTTATTCAATAAATGTGATTCCCGATCTATATCCTGGAATTGATGTTGAAGAACATAAGGATTCCTTATCTGCAAAGCATTATTTCTTTACCGGCACCATTAAAGACGACTATGGCTTTGAGAAACTGAATTTTAATTATCGCTTTTTAAAAAAGGAGGGCTCAATAGAAAGCAACAGCAAGATATTCTCAGCTAATATTAAAATAAATAAAAATTTTACACAAAATCAGTTCTTTTATTATTGGGATATTTTAAAATTTAATGTACAGGCAGGTGATGAAATTGAATATTTTTTCGAAGTATGGGATAATGACGGAGTTAACGGGAGCAAGTCTACTACTTCTCAAAAGAAGATATTTAAAGCCCTTACACTTAAAGAGATTGCCGAGAGTACTTCAAAGGAGAATGAAGAGATCAAAAGAGAGTTAGAAGAAAATATTATGAAAGCAAGAGAATTGCAAAAAGAAATGAAAGAGCTGGATAAAAAATTGCTCAACAAAAAATCCCTGTCCTGGGAAGAAAAGAAAAGAATCCAGGATATGTTGAATATACAAAAGGAGCTGCAAAAAAGTATAGAACAGATACAGCGTGAAGCATCAAAAAATTTTGAAAGACAATCTGAGTTTAGAGAACTTAGCGAGAACATTCTGAAAAAACAGCAACAATTAGAAGATCTTTTTGAAAAAATTATGACAGATGAAATGAAAAAATTATTTGTGGAACTTGAAAACCTGATTGATGAAGTAGATAAAAGCAAAATGCAGCAAATGCTTGAGAAAATGAACCTAAGTAATAAAGATATAGAAAAAGAGCTTGATAGAACACTGGAAATATTCAAGCAGTTGGAATTTGAACAAAAATTAGAAGAAGTTATTAATAAATTGGACGTTTTGGCAAAGGAAGAAGAAAAGCTGTCTGAAGAAAGTTTGGAAAAAAAGGCAGATAGCGAGAGATTAATGCAAAAACAGGAGAAGTTAAATAATGATTTTAAGGATATAAGGGATGATCTGAATGATCTTGAAAAGAAAAACAAGGATTTGGAGTACCCCAATAATTTAGAAAACACCGAAGATGACGAGAAGAGTATTAATGAAGATATGCAGGAGAGTTCGGATTACCTGGATAAAGGAAAAAATAAAAATGCATCAGGGGAACAAAAAGATGCCTCTGACAAAATGAAACAACTTTCTGATAAGCCAAAGCAGATGCAGGCAGACATGCAAATGCAAGGTGCCGAAGAAGATATACATGCATTACGGGAACTATTGGAAAATTTAGTACAACTTTCATTTGATCAGGAAGACCTGATGACGGAACTTAATAAAACAAGTCAGGAGAGTCCGCAATATGTCAGGATCACTAAAGACCAAAAAAAGCTTAAAGATGACGCAAAGATGATCGAAGATTCATTATTTGCCTTGAGTAAAAGGGTCATAGAATTAGAATCAATTGTAAATCGCGAGATCAGCGCTATTAATATGAATATGGAAAAAGCCATAGAATTGATGGCAGACAGCAGGAACCAAAATACTAAGTCAAAAGCAACCAGCAGGCAGCAATATATAATGACCTCTGTTAATAATCTGGCATTATTGTTAAGTGAAGTAGTGGAACAGATACAGAATCAGATGGCAAGCGAGAAGCAGGGAAGTGGAGATTGTCAAAAGGCTGGATGTAAAAAACCCGGATGCAAGAAACCCGGGCATGGAAAACAATCAATTTCTTCAATGAAACAACTCCAGGAGTCGCTTAATAATAGAATACAGAACCTTAAGGATGGTAAAAATCCTGGAGGAAAAGAAGGAATGAGTAAAGAATTAGCACGTCTGGCAGCACAACAGGAATCAATAAGGAACGAACTGCAAAAGATAAATCAACAGCTCAATAAGGATGGTCAGGGCAGTCTTGGCAATCTGGAAAAATTAGCAAAGATGATGGAAGAAACAGAAACCGATCTCGTTAACAGAAGAATTACACAGGAAACAATTATGCGGCAGCAAAAAATTTTAACCCGGCTTCTGGAAGCCGAAAAAGCAGCAAGAGAAAGGGATACGGAACAAAGAAGAAAATCAATTGAAGCAAAAAATGAAGATTTTAGTAACTATTTTGATTTTTTTGAGTATAAAAGGTTGAAACAAAAAGAAATGGAATTATTGAAGACCGTTCCTCCTTCATTAAAACCGTTTTATAAGAATAAAGTAAATGAATATTTTAACTTTTTAAATGAATAAATCATGTTAGTTAAAGAACAGGAAAAAGTAAACTGCCAAACCAAATTGAATTTTTCTTCAGTCCCTGAAAATCTTGCACTTGTAGAAAAGTTAATTGATGAAATATGCGAGAACTATTGTGTTAATGAAGATTATTATGGGAACATTCTGATCTCAATAACAGAAGCGGTTAACAACGCAATTCAACACGGCAATAAATACGATCCCAACAAATCTGTAGATGTTGTATTTGAATCAGATAGCGAGACACTTTATTTTACGGTGGTAGATGAAGGTGAAGGTTTTGATTACAACAAACTGCCTGACCCAACGGACCCTGAAAATATAGAAAAAATTGAAGGAAGAGGGATATTTTTAATGAAGAATCTTGCAGATGGTGTTGAATTTTCGAAAAATGGAAGTATTGTTGAGCTTAATTTCAAGAAATCTGCTAATTAGTAAAATAACGAATAGAGCTGACCTCGCAGGTTTTCAAAACCTGTGAGGTCAGATTTTTTCACACAGCCCGTAACCCCAAACCCGTCAAGCAAAATCAAATTTTTGAAGCCCATTTTTTCTAATTCCAATTTAATTTCTACTTTTACTTTTCTATTTTTACTTTTCGTTTAAAATTTCCAGGAAAGCATTTTTGAATTGATCCCAAGTTTTTCAGTATCGGAATTTTCCGCCATGCACCTACGCTGAAGCTTCAGCGCAAGCGTAAGGTGGATCAGCCTCTGGCTGACAATATTTAGCCGCTTCCGATAGCCATCGGGAGATATCGGGATACACTAATTTACGAAGTTATGTTTTTTCATTCTGAAAATATTTCATTTGTTCCAAAAAAAAAATATATATTGATACAGTGGATTATAGAAACTGTTTATAGGGAAAATAACCAGGCAGGAAATATTAATTATATTTTTTGTAATGATGAATACCTGAATAAATTAAATCGCAAATACCTAAAACACAGCACATTAACAGATATATTGACCTTTGATTATTCAGAAAAAAAGGACGATGGACGAGGAACGGGGGACGAGAATCTTAATGATAAGAAAAATATTATTACAGGAGATATCTTCATCAGCATTGACAGAGTTAAGGAAAACGCAAAGAAGTATAATAATAAATTTAAGGATGAGTTACATAGGGTAATGATACATGGTATTTTGCATCTTCTGGGCTATAATGACAAAACATCCTCTGAAAAGGCGATTATGAGGGAAAAAGAGGACTTTTATTTATCTTTGTTAAAAAAACATAACATTTCGGAGTAATAGCATAATTTAGACAAACCAAAACCGTAGACGTTAAATGATTAAAATTTATATATATTAACTTTTGAAAGAGATAAAATTGAATAGAAAGAAAATATTCGAAGAATATGATATAATCGTTGTAGGAGCCGGTCATGCGGGCTGTGAGGCAGCCGCAGCTGCAGCCAATCTTGGCTCAAAAGTATTGCTAATCACAACGGATATGACCCGCTTTGCACAGATGTCGTGCAATCCTGCTATGGGCGGCATTGCAAAAGGGCAAATAGTCCGCGAAATAGATGCACTTGGAGGTTATTCAGGTATAGTTACCGACCGGACCATGATGCAATTCCGCATGCTTAACCGTTCAAAAGGACCTGCAATGTGGAGCCCGAGAGCACAAAGTGACCGGATGGGTTTTTCAGAAGAATGGCGGATCATGCTCGAAAAAACACTCAATATTGATTTTTGGCAGGATATGGTCAATAGGATAGTTGTAAAAAAGAATAAGATTGCAGGTGTCAAAACGGCAATGGGATTAGTGATAAAATGTAAAATTGTTGTATTAACAAGCGGAACATTCCTAAATGGGATCATACATATTGGAGAAAAGAAATTTACTGGCGGCCGGATAGGTGAAGGATCGGTAAAGGGTTTGACAGAACAATTGAATCAACTGGGTTTTGAAAGTGGCAGGATGAAAACAGGAACGCCTCCAAGGGTAGATGGACGTTCGTTGGATTATTCAAAAATGGAAGAGCAGAAAGGGGATGAGATTCCCGGAAAATTTTCATTCACCGGCACCAAGCCACTCAAAAAACAAAAAAGCTGCTATATTACACATACCAATGAAGAAGTACATGAAATATTAAGAACGGGTTTTGCCAGATCGCCAATGTTTACGGGGCGTATCAAAAGCGTAGGACCAAGGTATTGCCCGTCTATTGAGGACAAGATAGACCGGTTTGCCGGCAGGCCCGGCCATCAACTTTTTATTGAACCGGAAGGTTGGAATACAATTGAAATGTATGTCAACGGATTTTCTTCATCATTACCCGAAGAAGTGCAGTATTATGCATTGAGAAAAATACCAGGGTTCAAAGATGTAAGGATGTTCAAGCCAGGATATGCAATTGAATATGATTATTTTCCACCTGTGCAATTGAGCTTAACACTGGAAACAAGGATTATTGAAAATTTATTCTTTGCGGGGCAGATCAACGGAACAACCGGCTATGAGGAGGCGGCATGCCAGGGATTGATGGCAGGGATAAATGCTCATCTGAAAATTAACAATTCAGAACCATTAATATTAAAAAGAGACGAAGCATACATCGGTGTTCTGATCGATGACCTCATAACCAAAGGTACTGATGAACCATACCGCATGTTCACTTCCAGGGCAGAATACAGGATGTTGCTGCGCCAGGACAATGCAGACTTAAGATTAACACCAAAGGCATACGAGTTAGGATTGGCAAGTGAAGAAAGGATGGAAAATGTAAAAATAAAGCAGAGGCAGACAAAAGAAATTATTAATTATTTTAAAAAAGAAGATGTAGAGCCAAAGGTGATAAATAAAAAATTAGAACAGCTGAAAACCAGTCCTATCACCCAAAAAACAAAGTTGTTCAATGTTTTTTTAAGACCGGAGGTTACCATCAACGACTTACTGGAAGTGGTGCCAAAGCTACGGAATTTTTTTGAAACATTTAACAAAAGTTTAGAGGAAAGCAAAGAGCAGGCAATAATCCAGATGAAATATGCGGGCTACATTGAAAAAGAAAAAGAAATTGCAAATAAATTAAGCCGGCTTGAAAACATAAAATTTCACGATGATTTTGAATATCACTGTTTAAGATCATTATCAACCGAAGCCAGGGAAAAGCTCTCCAGAATAAGACCAAAAACAATAGGACAGGCATCAAGGATCAGCGGAGTATCGCCAGCGGATATATCGGTATTAATGGTTTATATGGGGAGGTAACAGCCCCACCCCGACCCTCCAATGTCATTAAGTTAAGCTGTAATTGTCTAATATATAGACATTTAATGAATAACGAACAATAGAATGATGAATTACGAATTTTTATCTCTTTAATTCATTATTCGATATGCAATCGTAAATCCGTAAACCGTAATTCTTTAAATATGTTTCACGTGAAACAATGCGTAAAAAGATATCAATCTCCATTCTCAAATCATTAATCTATAATCACCAGCGCACCCGGAAGGACTCGAACCTTCAACCACCTGATCCGAAGTCAGATATTCTATCCAGTTGAACTACGGGTGCATATTTATCGTAATTGGCGGGATGTTCTATCCGGTAAAATCAAGTGAGCATTAATTTATTCAAATTGTAATATGCCGAAAATTTAGCTCATTAGAACAATATGCCAATTAATCCAAAATTGTCAAAGTTATAATTTTTTGAAAGAAATTTTAAATACAAAATAATTTCGAATTGTTGAAAATAAAAGGTAAAAGCAAAAATGGTGCTAATTTTGTAATATTTTTGTCATAGACATAATTACAGAACAGTATTACCTTTTCCTTTATTACCAAATTCCTGAAATTTTGATTTAATGATCGCAAACTTTAGCAAAAATAAAAATGTATATTTACTATTTGCGATTTTAGGCATATTGAGTATTTCTTTCTACAAGGATACAATTAATCTTTTTCCATCCTATATCCATGCGTGGACTCAATCTGACAGATATGCCCTTGCACTTGGATTTATTGATAATGGCTTTGATTTCTTTCACCCTTGTTCCTACAATTTAAAAACGGTTAATGGAATTACAAGCGTTGATTTTCCCATCCATGAATATATTATAGCTGTTATAATGAAAATAACAGGCAGCACCGCCCCGTTGATTTTTAGAATATATATTTTATTGTATGGACTTACGGGCTTATCCTTGATATTGGTATTTTAAGTACAGCAAAAATATTGATAATAGACGCTTACACTACTAATGTTCCTTTAATATTGATGGAGAGAAAAGGATATACGGTATTGAGAACAACCGAAGAGAATATTAAAGAATCACTGCAATGGGATTTTGATTATATTGTTATTCAAGATCAATTTTTAGTATCAGACGTTATAAAAAATTATCCTGTTATTATTAATATGCTTGATAAGATTGGAGGCAATGGTAAAATATCTGTATATAAATACCATCCTCATCAACGAAAGCAAAGCTTACATAACTTTTTGGGAATAAATAAAGATAACACATTATATCAGGAAACAATTGATTTCGATAATAACATTACATATTCCAATTGGACAAATTGTAAGAACATAAGCCGTAAAAAATTTCATTCCCAGCCTCAAGCGGGGTTTATGGATGAAACAATTGAATTTAGCTCGACCTTTGTGATAAAAGCGAATGAATTGAAATCAATGAATAGAAAAACAATACTATTTGAAACATTTATTTTATGGGAAGACAAATTTAGCGATGTGCATGTTGTAGCATCTATTGACAGCTCTACTAAACAAATTTACTATACTAATTTTAATTTAGAATATTATCATAGAAAAAAAGGTGACTGGGAAAAAATGCAGTTTTTATTTCCATTACCAGAATTTAAAACACATGAAGATATCTTGAAGGTTTATATATGGAATCCTGGGAAAAATGAATTTTATTATGATGATATAAGCTTGATTATTTATGATTGATCTTAAATAATTTATAATAAATACCAGATTTAGCAGTTTATTTTTATTAAAGTAAGCAGAAATGTTAGAAAAGATTTATCTACTACAATTTATTTTTCTTTTTATACCTGCCCTTTCTTACGCTCAGGATATTGCCATTGGTCAATGGATGGACCACCTGCCATACCATAGTGTTATAAAAGTTACCGAAGTGGGCGATAAGATATACTGCGCAACGAATTCAAGCGTATTTTCCTATAACAAACAAGACAATTTAGTTGAGCGACTCACCAAGGTAACCGGTCTTTCCGATGTAGGAGTAAATACAATTGCCTACAATAACCAATTTGATGTTTTGATCTTAGCGTACACCAATGCTAATGTTGACCTGATAACAAACAATACCATTATCAACATCTCGGATATTAAGAGAAAGATCATGACAGGAAAAAAAACGATCAACAACATTTTTTTTATTGATGAATTTGCATACTTGTCTTGCAGCTTTGGTGTTGTTGTTTTAGATATTATCAAGAGAGAAATTAAAGACACCTATTATCTGCTTCCGGAACAGATAGAGGTGTTTGAAATGGTATATGAATACGACACCCTGTTTGCGGCTACAGATAATGGCTTATTTAAAGCGTCTGTTTACAGCCCCAATCTTCTGGATTTCGCTTCCTGGGAGAAGGATACACGCCTTCCTGACGGAGTTTATAACACAATAACCGCATTTAATGATCAGATTTATATAAACTATTCTAACCTGCCTTATGATACATTGCTTGATGATACCTTATTTGTTTACAATGGAAATAGCTGGAGTTATTTTGACACAATGACAAAACAGACTACCTATAATCTGGAATCCTTATATGACAAATTAATAATTACAAATTATCATAGTGTAAGTGTTTATGATATAAACGGTAACCAAATAAAGTTTTATGATAAAGCTCCAAGCCCATATCATGCCATTATTGATAAAGATGATAATGTTTGGATTGCTGACAGTTGGGCGGGGCTTATTAAGAATGATGAGGGGTGGGGCAGGTTTCCCAATGGTCCTTTGACGGATAATGTTTTTGCAATGACAATAGAACAGGGTAACCTCTGGGTAGCGCCTGGCGGGCTTTCTGCTTCGTGGAGTAATGTATGGAATTCTGATGGTATCTTTTCTTGCATTAATAACCAATGGGAAACAATCTACTCGTGGGATCTCAATTCAGCCCATGATATCGTAACCGTATTAATAGATCCTTCTGATGAAAATATTGTTTATGCAGGTTCGTGGGGCAGTGGTGTTATTAAAATAATTAATGGAAAGCCAGGCAAGATATATGATGATACTAATTCAAACAGTTCGCTGCAATCAGTAACCCCCGGAGAATCTAACATAAGGATAGGTGGCCTGGCATTTGATGATGCAAATAATTTGTGGGTAACAAACGCAGGAGTTGAGAACGTTATATCAGTAAAAAAGGCAGATGGTACATGGAAAGCATTTAACCTTGGAAATTTTAATATAGGCGAGATCGGCAATGTTGGTAGTATTATTATTGATTCATATAATCAAAAATGGATTCTAATAAAAAAGTCAGGAATAAAAGAAGCTGGAATATTGGTGTATGATGATAATAACACCATTGATGATGTAACTGACGATCAGGTAAAACACTTAAAATCCGGAACCGGAAAGGGCAACTTACCAACCAGTGATGTTATTTGCATAACAAAAGATATGGATGGTGAAATATGGGTGGGAACAACTGAAGGAGTTGCCGTTTTTTACTCCCCTGAATTGCTATTCAGTGCCAACAATTTTGATGCACAGCAAATATTGATCGAACAGGGTGGATACTATCAATATTTGTTAGAAACCGAGGCAGTTACAGCTATTGCTGTTGACGGAGCAAACCGTAAATGGATAGGAACCGATAATGCAGGAGTATTCCTGATGGCAAGTGATGGAACCGAACAGATCCTCCATTTTGATGAGAACAATAGCCCATTGTTATCCAAAACTATCACGAGCATCGCAATAAATCATGATAATGGAGAGGTCTTTTTTGGAACGGACAAAGGTATTATCTCATATAAAAGCACCGCAACCAGGGGAGATGATAAATTTCTGGATGTATACGCATATCCCAATCCCGTTAGAGAAGATTATGAAGGCGTAATCGCCATCAAGGGCTTGGTTACTAATTCTGATGTAAAAATTACCGATATTAGCGGCATATTAGTCTACAAAACTATCGCTGAAGGTGGACAAGCAACCTGGAGCGGAAAAAACCTGAATGGAGAAAAAGTTCATACCGGTGTGTACCTGGTGTTTTGTTCCAATGAAGATGGTTCTGAAACAATTGTTACTAAAATACTGGTAATCAATTAGTTATATGTTGTTGATGTATTTTACTAAAGTATAGTAAGTTAATTCAACAGGTCGGTAATTTTTTGTATGTAACACTCTATTTATTGATTAAATGACCTACAAAACAAGAGGCATAGTATTACATCACATAAAATACTCCGAAACCAGTGTTATCGCTAAGGTCTATACTGAACAGTTCGGCATTCAGTCTTACTTGATAAACAGGGTCAGAAGCAGGAGCTCGAAAATTAAAGCTAATGTTTTTCAGCCGTTATCCCTAATGGAGATGGTTGTTTATCATAAAGAAAACGGTGGGCTTCAGCGCGTCAATGAAGTTACGAATTCTCATCTCTTTACTTCGATCCCTTACGATATTGCGAAGTGTTCTATTGCCTTTTTCATTGCCGAAATACTGTACAGGTCAATTCGCGAAGAAGAAGCAAATTCAAGCCTGTTTCAATTCCTGTTTAATTCAATTCAAATACTTGATTTAACAACCAGCAACTGTGCCAATTTTCACCTGATCTTTATGCTGCAGCTTACAAAGCATTTAGGATTTTACCCTAACGGTAATTACACTGATAAAAACAAATATTTTGACTTAAAGGATGGAACTTTCCTTTCTGAACAACCCCAACATCCACATTACATGACACCAGGATTATCAGAATGCTTAAGCCAGCTTTTAAGAATGAATTTCGAGTCATTCGATTCTTTCAAGATTAATAAAAACAACAGGAAATCCGTACTGGTAAAGCTGATTGAATATTACGAACTTCACCTTATCAGGATGAAGGAGGTTAAATCACACCTTGTTTTGGAATCGGTTTTATAATAAAATTTTTATGATAAAATGTTATTTTGGCATTATTTTTGCTCTATAAGTAAAATTCCATTTACTATTAAATAGAGCGAGAAAGCATCAATGCATCCATCACTTGCCACAAAACCCACAGCCCACGGTATTCATCCCCCAGCACCCAGTCAGCAGTCCCGGCAGGATATGGATTTCGCTGACGCTCAATCAGCAATAGATAACAGACAATCTATCAATCCGCAATTCTCAAATTCAGCATCCAGCATCCAGTCACCAGCCGGCAGCCGGCAATTGACAATTGAGAATGACAATAACAAATATCAAATATCTAATATCCAACATCCTGTATCAAGCAACCAGAAACTAACACCCAGCACCCAGCACCCAGCACCCAGGATCAGTATATTATTCACGATCTTACTTATCACCACATTTGCTTATCAATTATCATTTGCCCAGAAAGTTACAATACGCGATTCCACTACCGGTAAGCACCTTGAAAATGTTGCATCATTTAATCCACGGAAAACCATATCAACCATTTCAAACAAGAAGGGTGTGATAATAATTGATAATTTCAAAGATAATGATACACTCATATTCCAGCACCCTGCATACAAAACCGTTTCATATACGAAAACCCGGATTAATGAAATAAACTATAACCTTTACCTGGTACCTGATATCCGGATGTTGAAAGAGGTTGTTCTTTCTGCCTCAAAATTTGAAGAGATAAAAGACGATATTCCTTTTATGATGGATGTGATTGATAACGGGCAGATAGAAATGCTCAATACACAAACATCAGCCGATGTACTACAAATATCGGGCAAGGTGGCGGTTCAAAAAAGCCAGATGGGTGGCGGAAGCCCCGTGATCAGGGGATTTGAGGCAAACAAGATCCTTTTGGTGCTTGATGGGGTAAGGATGAACAACGCTATCTATAGAAGTGGTCACCTTCAGAATGTCATCACGATAGATAATTCAATTTTGGAACGTGCAGAAATAGTATTCGGACCCGGTTCAGTCGTTTATGGCAGCGATGCGCTTGGAGGGGTAATGCATTTTTATACAAAAAAACCACAGTTAACAAAGAATGATTCTTTAGCCAATACAAAATTAAATGCCATTATCAGGTTTTGTTCAGCCAATAATGAAAAAACAACCCATTTTGATTTTAATTTCGGGTTTAAAAAGCTGGGATTTTTAACAAGCATTACCCATAGTGATTTTGACGACTTAAGAATGGGAAGTATTCGCAATCATGGTTACTCCGATTTCGGCAAAGTCTTTGATTATACCCGAATGATAGACGAAAAAGACACAATGTTCGTCAATAAAGATCCAAATGATCAAAAGCACACGGGATATAGCCAGGCACATCTTTTGCAAAAAATATTATACGTGCCGAACGACCGTTTAAATTTCACTTTAAATGTTCAATATTCAACCTCGTCCGACATCCCCCGCTTTGATAAGATGAATGATTACAAGGGTGATATACTGAAATATGCAGAATGGTATTACGGTCCTCAGAATCGCTTTCTTGCATCTTTAAATACTGATCTTAAATCAAAAAGTAAATTTTTTGATGAAAGCAACCTGACCTTGGCTTTTCAAAAGATTGATGAAAACCGCTTCACAAGGAAATTCGGGGAACAGGACAGGATCAACAGGAATGAGGATGTGTGGGTGTACAGCATGGATATTGATTTTATAAAAAAGATTAACACTATTAACAAACTGCAGTATGGCTTGGAAGCAGTGCACAATAAAGTACGGTCAACTGCATTTTCAGAGAACATTCTGAACGACAGCACAGGTTTTGCTTCTACGAGATACCCCGATGGAGGCAGCATTATGCAAACGATTGCCGGCTATCTTTTTTATAAATGGCATCTCGGCAAAAAAACCGTCCTGAATACAGGTATCAGGTACAGCCATGCCCTTTTGCATTCTGATTTTATTGATACAACTGTTTATAAATTCCCTTTTGATGAAATTGATATTAAAACAGGAGCCTTAACAGGAAGCGCGGGTATTGTTTATAGTCCTTCTTATGGTTGGCGCTTGAATATGACGGTATCTTCAGGATTTCGTATGCCCAATGTTGATGATTACGGGAAGGTTTTCGCAAAAGATGAATTTGTTGTGATCCCCAATGACGACCTGAAGCCCGAATATGCTTACAATGGTGAGATAGGAATTGGAAAATCGTTCAGGAATGATCTCTTAAAAATAAATGTTTCTGCATTCTATACATACCTGGTAGACGTTATAGTGAGAAGAAATTTTGTGTTGAATGGAGAAGATTCCCTGGTGTTTGATGGGGAAACACTAAGAATCCAGGCAAATACCAATGCGGGGGAAGGAGTGATCTATGGGGGATATGCTGGTTTAGCCGCTAATATTACTGACAATTTTCTCTTTGAAAGCAATCTTAACTATACTAATGGAAGGGATATTACTGACGATGTTCCGCTGGCGCATATTTCGCCTTTTTTTGGCAAAACCGCGATCTCATACAAATATGACAGGTTGAAACACCTCACACCGCTTAAGTTTATGTTTTACGTCCATTACAACGGCTGGAAACGAATAAAAGATTACTCACCCTCTACTGAAGATAATTTATCAGAAGCAACGATAGACGGCACTCCGCCCTGGTACACGCTCAATTTTACCTCATCATGTAAAATTAACCTGTATCGCTACAGGGAAAACGAAACCGAAAGAAAGGACGTTTCAGGGACAAATACTTTGCACTTACAATTTTCAATAGAAAACATACTCGATCATCACTACAAACCATTTTCTTCCGGCATCAGCGCTCCCGGGAGGAATTTTATCGTTGCAATAAGGGCTGAATTTTAGTTTTCACTCCGTTGGATATTATTTATTCCTGAACAAATCAACAAATCCTGAAGGGGAATTACTGAACTACAAATTCATCCCCATCCAATCCCTGCGGGAATGATTCACGGAATTTCTGCAATTTGGAGTAGGAGAGATTTATGGTTTCGATAGATTCATCATAAGGTTTTGTCTTGCTGATGACCCTTCCATAAGCATCAACCACAGACGAATCGCCTGAAAAAACCACATCATTACCATCTTTCCCTACCCTGTTTACACCAATAACATAACATTGATTTTCAATTGCCCTTGCCAACAGTAAAATTCTCCAGGGATAGCTCCTTGCCTCCGGCCAGTTGGCAATGCAGACCAATACATCATATTCCATTTCTATGTTTTCTTTTTTTACCAACCTGTTCCGGATCCAGACAGGGAACCGCAGATCATAACAAATAAGGGGACAAATTCTCCAACCGTTCAATTCAACTATGATCCTATTGTCGCCACCGGTAAAATATTTATGTTCATTCAGGAACCTGAACAGATGACGTTTATCATACGTTTTAAAGCTGCCGTCAGGGCTCATCCATATTAAACGGTTGTAATAGTTGCCGTTTTCTTTTATGATCAAACTCCCGGTTATTACACATTTTTTTTCATGTGCTGCATTTGCCATCCATTGCAATGTTTTGCTGCTCTTGCTTGCTGATTTGCCTGGCTCTAAGGGGCGGTCAGGTATTTCCTCTGCCAGGTAAATAGATTTTATGGAAAACCCGGTATTGAACATTTCGGGAAGAACGACAAGATCGGTTTCATCGTCAATTTGAGACAGCTTTTGAGTAAACATTTCAAGGTTCTTATCAATATTTTCCCAGTGAAGGGTGGTTTGGATAAGGGTAATTTTGAGGTTGTTCATTTCTGTTTTTTGTAATAGTTTGTATAGGAATAAAAGTGTATCGGGGTATCGGAGTAACGGGGTATAGAGATACACATGAAACTCCATTCTTTGATACTCCAATACTCCGTTACCCCGTTACTTCAAAACACAGGCACTTCGGCATAAAGTAAAGCAATTAATGGGAAAATACGAACTAAGTTATCTTACATAATTTCTCAGCTGCTCTCTCCAACGTTTCCTCTTCCTTTGCAAAGCAGAACCTCAAGGTTTTATCGTCAACGGGTTTGTGGTAAAAGGCAGAGACCGGGATAGATGCAACACCTGCCTCTTTGGTTAGCCGTATAGCGTAATCAGTATCTTTTTCATCTGTAATATCGCTGTAGTCGAGCAGTTGAAAATACGACCCAAGTGATGGCTTGAGCTTAAATTTTGAATTCCTGACCAGCTCATTGAAATAGTCTCTTTTCTTTTGATAAAAATCAGGAAGGCAAAGGTAATTGCTTTTCTCTTTTAAATAGTCTGCCAGGGCATATTGCATGGGGGTGTTACACGTAAAAACAATAAACTGGTGTGCTTTTCTGAACTCTTTCATTAAGTTTTCCGGGGCTATGCAATAGCCGATTTTCCAGCCAGTTGCATGAAATGTTTTACCAAATGAAAAAACGATAAAGCTCCTTTCAGCCAGTTTGGGAAACCGGATGATGCTTTGATGCTCATAGCCGTCAAAAATAATATGTTCGTACACCTCGTCACTTAAGATTACGATATTAGTATCGCGGGTAAGCTTTTCCAATTTCATCATATCAGCAGCGTTCAATATGCTTCCGGCAGGATTGTGAGGGGTGTTGATCATTATCATTTTTGTGCGCGGGTTGATAAGTTTTCGTACCTCAGTCCAATCAATATGATAATCCGGTGGTTTTAGCTGAACATAAACAGGAACGCCATTATTGAGCTCTATTGACGGCACATAACAATCATAAGCCGGTTCAAAAACAATTACCTCATCTCCTTCCTTGATCATGGCAGTTATCACAGTATATATTGCCTGTGTTGCTCCTGCCGTTATATTTATTTCGGTTTCGGGGTTGTATTTTGCAGAGTAGAGGTACTCAATTTTTCCGGCTATTTGCTCTCTCAAAGGTAACGCTCCCTGCAATGTGGCGTATTGGTTATATCCTTTTTTCATATATTTATTAACCAGTGCGATCAATTCTTTTGAACATCCAAAATCCGGGAATCCCTGGGAAAGGTTTATTGCTCCAAGTTCATTTGCAAGCTTTGACATTACGGCAAAGATGGTGGTTCCTGCTTTAGGCTGTTTTGAAGTTATTGTATTTGGAAAACGAGGCATATTGGCTCTTATAAATTCAGCCGCCAACAGGCGGATATGTTAACGATAATTGAATAAATTTTTAGAAGTAAACGGTCAGTCATTACTCCCTTTATTGTTTGTTTTTATTGGTGTTCCCTGATATTCATCATGGCAAGCTTCGCTGTCATTCAATTGTATGACGTGAGCGCTATCGAACAAATGAACATGAATGAGTGCCGAATGACAATAAGTGATAACGCTATGGAGTATTTTTTCGCAAAAAAAGATAGAACAATTTCACTCTCCTCTTTTATAAACTATAGCTACAAGAGTTACATCATCACCGCCCATATTTACCGTCATACCATAAGGCCGGTCTGCAGGTATTTCAATTTGTGACTCTCCTGCTTTTCCCGTCAATTGTTCCCAGATTGTTACTGCCTGGTGAACACCTGTTGCACCGGTAGGATGTCCCCATCCTATCAGTCCACCGGTTGTATTAAAAGGTATTTTTCCGTTTCTTGCAGTGTTTCCGGCAGCTACAAAATCAGCTCCTTCTCCTGGTTTGGCAAAACCAATGGCTTCAACTCCAAGTATTCCTGCGATAGTGAAACAATCATGAGCTTCAACTGTTGCCAGATCATCAACAGTAATACCGGCAGATTCTAATGCTTGTTGAGCTGCACGTTTTGTAGTTTCAAGAGCTGCTAAATCTTCCGGAGGTCTTGTTATATCTCTCTCTACCTGGGCAAAGCTAATAATCTCAACAGCATCACTTTTTGGAATACCAAGTTTTTCCAAACCTTCCTCAGAAACGATAGCAATTGCAGATGCCCCATCAGATACTTTTGAACAATCAAATACATTAATATGATCACAAAACCCCTTTGGATTTGGTTCTGTTAATGCTAATGCTTCAAGGTCTTCTGTTTTATTGTGAAATTCTTGTGCGGTTGGGCAGAGACGTGCATTTTCAATGGCATTTCTGTACCAGCGCGCTAAAGCTTTTCGTGTTTTTTCCCTGCCGAATTTGTCAAAATAAGCGCCTGCCCTGTTACTGAACTGACCGGGGAAGAAATAAGCGTGCCCTTTTTTTCTTTTTTTAAACCATCCTGCTCCGGCAAGTATATCAGCGCCATATATTGCTTTAACCGTATTCTGAACTTCTACGCCAACAGTAAGAACAACATCGGCAGTTTCAGCAAGAACGGATTTTATACCTGACATAAGCGCTAAAGCGCCTGAGGCACAGGCACCCTCTACGCTTATACTGGGCTTCCATTCTAAAGCTTTATCTATCATTGGGATAAATCCCGGTAAATTTGCCTGCTTATTGAATCTTGATGCCATAAAATTTCCTATTACCCCTTCATCTACATATTGTGCACCACCAATAATATCTAAAGTACCTTGTCCGGCTTCTTTAATATAATCTTCTATCCCGGGACGGGACTTTTTGGGGTGAAATTCTTTTCTGCCGGTTCCTAAAGAAATTGTGTTGTAACCGGCAGTCATATAGACTTTTTTTCGCATTTTTTTCATATTGCCTCCTTTTGTAACTGATACAAAATTAGTCAGCTTGATTAGTTCCAATAGTTATTAATAGGACCATAGGCATGGAAAAACCCGGTAAGGAGCACTGTATTTACATCATTTTCAGTATTTGCAACTTTATCGGATACTAATTTTATGCCAATTTCACGAGCGCGCACTCCATATCGCCTGGCAAGGTCTGCACCCAGGGTTTCCATTGAATTAAGGTTATTAAAGTATTTTTTTAATATATCAGATTTTGCCGGATCAGCTATTGCTGTTTTCCAGGGTAAAGCTGGTTCCGGGAGGGAGCCGAGCCGTTCATCACATTTTGTCTGAAACTCCAAAATTATAGCATATTCTTTTTTTTCAGGATCATATATGCCAACAGGCATACCTTTTTCATATTTCAAAAATCCGTCCTTCTGGGAACCGTCCGGGTTTTGTCCACCTTTTACTCCCAATGAGAGCATTTTGTCAAGCAGGTCGCTATGTAAATCCTCATCAGGTAAATATGGGTTCATTACACTCATAATGTATTGACATACATCAATCCCAACATAGTCAATTAGCTGAAAAATGCCCATTGGACGAACTAAATAATCCTGGCTGATTTTATTCATAATATAAACAGCTTCAACAAAAGGCATTTCTTTTGACAAACTTAGAACTTCTGAAATACCATGAAGCGCATCACGCATAAAATGACCATTTCCGACAAACCCGGCAAAGTCATTAGACGGCACGATCTTTTTTCTCAAATTTTTTGCATATTCATGAGCAAAATCCACAAGTTCATTACTGGTTGTTTCTGCTTTAATCAATTCTACCAGTTTTTGAACAGCAGGAGGATTATAGAAATGAAATCCTAGAATCCTGCCATCAAGCCCTGCTTCTTTGTCAAGCTTACTAATTGGAATTGATGAGGTATTGGTAAAAATCCAGGGATCCTTACTGTTATTTTCGTTAATCTGTGAAAGTAATTTTACTTTCAGTTCAGGATCTTCTTTAATTGCCTCAAAAATCAAAGTAGATTCATAAGCGGGTTCCAGGGTAGTAACAGGGCGGATAATACTCATAACATCAAAGACATACTGGTCAATGATTTCACCATTTTCTATTAAATCCTCCCTGTTTTCATATAATTTCCTTAAAAGTATAGTTTTCTTCTCCCCGGCTTTCTGGATTTGTGCTTTGAGATACCCCATCAGGCCTGATAATGCTTGCTGAGAAATGTCCATGGCATAAATAACAAACTGGCGTGATTTGTTTTCTGGTTTAAAGCTAAGATCAGTCATTTCCATTGCGGTAAGTAGCAAAATACCACTGCCCATTTTTCCCGCAGCGCCAAGCACCGTTACATTTTCTAATCTTTCTGTGTAGTTCATAGTATCGAAATTTCAACCCGTTGGTAGTATTACCTCGTGGTTTCTATGTTTACAATAAAATTAATTTTTAAAGATATGTTCAATATTTCGCATCATTCTTGAAATTTTCCAAAATTAAAAAAATATTGATGATAAAATAAAAGGTTAAAAGAATTAATTTTTATGACAAGAATCATTTTTATAAAATTAAAAATTAATTTTATTTGTTAATAAAAAGTTTAAATTTGTAGTATTATTAATATCTATCTGAAAATCAGGATAGTTAGGGAAAAATTTCATTTAACCTTAACAAGGTAAATGGTTAAATAATTTTACAGGCAAAATAATTTATTAAAAAAAATCGTATGAACAATTTTATATTTTCGTCAATAGGCAAAAAGTTAATTATGAGCATTACAGGCATTTTCCTGATATTCTTTTTATTGGTCCATTTATGCCTGAACTTACTTTTACTGATAGGTAATGGTGAAGTATTTGAGGAAGCTGCACATTTTATGGCTACAAATCCTGCAATGAAAATAATGGAGTACGCATTAGCAATTGGTTTTATACTTCATATAATTTATTCAGGATATTTAACTCTTTTAAACTATTTGGCAAGACCTGTAAAATATAAGATGATTAACAGGGGGGAAACAAGCTCGTGGTCGTCAAGAAATATGGGTATTACAGGAGTTATGGTTTTGATTTTCCTTGTGATCCATTTAATAAATTACTTGTATAAAATAAAATTTACCGACTTAATTGAAAGCGGACAAATAACAAAATATGAATTGGTTATTGGTTTGTATAAACCTGAATACTGGTATTTTGTAGTTATTTATATTGTGTCTTTTATCCTGTTAGGCTTACATCTAAATCATTCATTACAGTCTTCTTTTCAAACATTAGGTTGGAATAATAAAATTTGGGGACCGAGATTGAAAAATATCAGTTCAATCTATGCCCTGATTATAGCAGTTGGCTTTTCTATTATTCCGTTGTATTTTTTAATTACATAATATTAGAACATAAATTAGTAAATTGATTAAAAAGAAAAACTGTATTAAATTTGAGAGAAGAAAAAATATGATATAGTCACTTGTTTCTGATTTCTGGTGGCTGGTAGGGTTTACTTCCCTATAATGTTATCGAAAAAACCAGAAGCCAGAAGCTAGAGACCAGTAGCTATTTATTAAAAGCACAAAGGATAGATTTCAATATAAGTACAATAAATTTACATTAAAAATTATGGGTGAATTAAATTCAAAAATTCCGGAAGGCCCTTTAGAAGAAAAATGGGCAAAATATAAATCTTCAATGAAGCTGGTAAATCCTGCCAACAAGCAGAAAATGGATGTTATTGTTGTAGGAACAGGTCTTGCGGGCGCTGGGGCGGCTGCCTCATTAGGCGAATTAGGATATAATGTTAAAGTTTTTTGTTATCAGGATAGTCCAAGAAGAGCACACTCTGTTGCTGCCCAGGGAGGAATTAATGCAGCAAAAAATTACAAAAACGATGGTGATAGTGTTTATCGTTTGTTTTATGATATGATAAAAGGCGGGGATTTCCGTGCAAGAGAAGCAAATGTTTATCGCGCAGCAGAAGTAAGCAACAATATTATTGACCAATATACTGCCCAGGGTGTCCCGTTTGCAAGAGAATACGGAGGATTGTTGGACAACCGTTCATTTGGCGGAGTGCAGGTATCAAGAACATTTTATGCAAAAGGACAAACCGGACAACAATGTTTATTAGGCTCTTATTCTGCTCTTTGCAGGCAGGTTGGTAAAGGTAAAGCATCCATGTATAATCGCCATGAAATGCTTGATGTGGTGTTGGTAGACGGTAAAGCAAGAGGGATAATTGCAAGGAATTTAGTTACCGGAGAGATTGAAAGGCATTCTGCACACGCTGTTGTATTGGCAACAGGTGGCTATGGAACAATTTATTATCTTTCTACATTAGCTGTAAATTCTAATGCATCAGCTGCGTGGAAAGCACATAAAAAAGGAGCGTTTTTTGGAAATCCGAGTTTTGTTCAGATTCATCCAACCAGTATCCCTGTTTTGAATCCCTATCAATCAAAATTAACATTGATGTCTGAATCATTAAGAAATGATGGCAGGATTTGGGTGCCAAAGGAAAAAGGTGATAAAAGACCTGCTAATGAAATTCCTGAACAAGAAAGAGATTATTATCTTGAAAGAAGATACCCGGCATTTGGAAATCTTGTTCCGCGCGATGTGGCATCAAGAGCGGCAAAAGAAAGATGCGATGCCGGCTACGGTGTCGGAGATACAGGGCTGGCAGTGAATCTTGACTTCAAAGATGCTATTGAAAAACAGGGTGAAAAAGTTTTTGAAGACAAGTATGGTAATCTTTTTGAGTTGTATGAAAAAATTACCGGGACCAATTGTTATAAAACGCCAATGCTTATTTATCCGGCGGGACATTATACAATGGGCGGCTTATGGGTAGATTATAACTTAATGACTACAATACCGGGTTTGTATGCTATTGGTGAATCAAATTTTTCTGACCACGGGGCAAATCGTTTAGGGGCAAGTTCGTTAATGCAGTGTGCAGGTGATGGGTATTTTGTTCTGCCTAATACTATTGGAGACTACCTTGCTGATGATATCGGAACCCCGAAGATACCCACTGATACCTCTGAATTTGAAGAAGCAGAAAAATCAGTAAGAGAAAGATTAGAAAAATTAATTGCAGTTAACGGGAAACAAACCGCAACATCTTTTCACAAAAGATTAGGAAGTATTATGTGGGATTATTGCGGGATGAAAAGAAATGAGCAGGGATTGAAAAAAGCTATCGGGCTAATTGATGAATTACAAAAAGAATTCTGGAAAGATGTGAAAATTCCGGGTAAAATTGATGAATTAAACCAGGAGCTTGAAAAAGCAGGAAGAGTAGCCGATTACTTTGAACTTGCAAAATTAATGTGTATGGATGCTTTAGACAGAAATGAGTCCTGTGGGGCACATTTTAGAGAAGAGAGTCAAACCGAAGGTGGTGAAGCTAAACGAGATGATGAGAATTATTCTTATGTTGCAGCCTGGAAATATAAAGGCGATGATACGCCACACGAGTTGCATAAAGAAGAATTAAAATTTGAATTTGTAGAATTGAAGGTAAGAAGTTATAAATAACCAGTAAGCAGTCGGCACTTTTAAGTAGCGAATCAGATCTGTTGAGGAATGTAGAGACGAGACCCGGTCTCGTCCATTAGTCCCAACAATATGGAAACTAAACCCTCAGGGTTTAACATAAAAAACTATCAGAACTAACTAAACCCTAAGAGTATCTAAAAACCAGGGTTATTTTTAGATTTTTTGAAAACCCTGAGGGTTTTCCAAGAATTAAAAACCAAAGAAAAAAAACATGAATATTACACTAAGAATCTGGCGACAAAAAAATGCTAAAGCAAAAGGGGAATTTGTAAAATACCAGTTAGATGACGTTTCACCTGAAATGTCATTCCCTGAAATGCTTGACTCACTTAATAATAAGCTGGTTATTGAGGGCAAGGAACCGGTTGCATATGACTACGATTGCAGAGAAGGGATATGCGGATGTTGTAGTTTATATATTAATGGCAGACCTCATGGGTCAAATACAATAACTACAACCTGCGAATTGCATATGCGGTTTTTTAATGACGGGGATACCATCACGGTAGAACCTTGGCGTGCAAAATCATTTCCTGTAATAAAAGATTTAATAGTAGTAGATAGAAACGCATTTGATAAAATTATGCATGCTGGTGGTTTTGTTTCTGTAAATACCGGCTCTGCACCTGATGCAAATGCCACACCAGTTAAAAAGGAAAATGCTGATAAAGCCTTTGATGCCGCTTCGTGTATAGGTTGCGGAGCTTGTGTAGCTGCCTGTAAAAATTCTTCTGCAATGCTGTTTATTGCAGCTAAAGTTTCCCAGTTTGCATTATTTCCACAGGGGAAAGTTGAAGCTAAAAAAAGAGTTCTGGCTATGGTAAATAAAATGGATGAACTCGGCTTTGGCAGTTGTACAAATACTTATGCCTGTGAAGCCGAATGTCCCAAAGGTGTTTCTGTAGAGAATATTGCAAGACTGAACAGAGAATTTTTAACCGCAAGTTTTTTATAAGTTCTAATAGTTATTTCTTGACCACAGATTACACAGATTTTCTCCCTAAGTCGGATCCGCCTTTGGTGGATAATCTTTGAAATTAAAATTTTTTTTTGTAACAGGTTTCGGAGTTTCTTTGGCATAATTTAATCCCTTTGAAAATAACTTCAAAATCATTAAAAGCTATATTAATAAGTATAGATAAGAAATTTGAAAAGACACAGAATATAGAAAATTTACTCAATCTTATTAAAGAAGAAGGAATAGAGATTCCTGATATAATCCAGGAAGCAAAACTGCTTACCAGGCATGCTGTTACAACACGATACCCGGATGATTATATTTCTGTTGATAACAAGGAATACAAACAAGCATTGAACATTGCAAAAAAAGTTGTTAAATGGGCAAAATTATTAATTAAAAAAAGACCTAATGAACTCTTTTAAATCTTAAAAAATGAAATACTCACCAATAAATTCCAAACTCTTTAAAGAGAACAGGAAACGCTTTAAAAAGCAATTAAAGCCGAATTCCCTGGCTGTCTTCAACTCAAACGATATCATGCCCACCAATGCTGACGGGATAATGCCTTTCCGGCAGAACAACGACCTGTTCTATCTTTCAGGCGTTGACCAGGAAGATAGCATTTTAGTGATATTTCCGGATGCATTGGATAAGGAGCAAAAAGAGATATTGTTCTTAAAGGAGACGAGTGAGGAAATTGCCATCTGGGAAGGGGAAAAGCTAACCAAAGACCAGGCATACAAGGTGTCGGGCATTAAAAAGGTTTACTGGCTCGATGAATTTGAAACTATCTTTAATAGCCTGATGAGCGAATGTGAGTATGTTTATCTCAACACCAATGAACATTTAAGGGCAAAGATAGAGGTTGAAACCCGCGATGTGAGATTTATAAACTGGTGTTTGGATAAGTATCCTCTTCATAAATACGAGAGAGCAGCGCCTATTATGCACCGGTTGAGGGCAATAAAAACGGATATTGAACTGGACTTGATCAATAAGGCAGTAAATATTACAGGGAAAGGATTTGCCAGGGCGCTGAAATTTATCAAACCCGGGGTGATGGAGTATGAGATTGAGGCGGAGCTGAGCCATGAATTCATAAATAACCGCTCAGGCGGTCATGCTTTTGCCCCTATAATTGCTTCGGGCTTCAGCGCCTGTGTGCTGCATTATGTTGAGAATAATAAAAAATGCAAGGATGGTGATATCGTCTTAATGGATTTTGGCGCTGATTATGCCAACTATGCTTCAGATATGACGAGAAGCGTTCCTGTGAACGGCAAATTTACCAAAAGGCAAAAAGAGGTCTATAATGCAGTGTTAAGGGTGATGAAAAAAGCCACAAAAATGCTCGTACCGGGGACTATCCTTAAAGAGCTTAACAAGAAGGTAGGCAAGATCATGGAAAAGGAACTGATCGGGCTGGGACTATTGGATGCCAAAGAAGTAAAAAAGCAGGATATGGAAAAACCGCTGTATAAGAAATATTTTCCTCACGGCACATCACACTTTTTAGGGCTGGATGTTCACGATATAGGGCTTTATACCAAACCCATTAAGCCGGGTATGGTCTTTACCTGCGAGCCGGGTATCTATATCAGGGATGAGAATTTGGGCATCCGGCTGGAAAACGATATCCTCGTAACCAAAAACGGCCCCGTTGACCTGATGGCGCACATTCCTATTGAGGTGGAGGAGATTGAGAAATTGATGATGTAGAGACGATTGGCTAATCGGCTCTACATTTTCACAAATTTCCTGTAATACGTTTCCTCACCATCAGTTATCTGCAAGACGTAAATGCCTTTGTTCAAATGTTTTACAGGAACGGTTATTGGAGATGTAGAGACGCGGTTAATAGCGTCTCTACTTTGTAATATTGTCCTGCCCATAATATCAAAGATCACATAGTCCGCATCTTCTGATTTGGGCTGGAAATCAATGACCAGGTATTCTTTGGCAGGATTGGGATAGATGGAGATGGAAGACGGTTGATGGAAGATGGAAGATGGTTGTCCCGCTGGAATGAAAGCACCGCCACAGGGAGTGGTATTATTATTAAAATAAGTTCTAACCGAGTCAATTCTTTGCTGCATAACTTCAACACTTGCCCATGGGAGGCTATCCGAAAAATTACGTCCAAAAACAAATGCTAAATTTATCTCTGCTGTATCATTAGGATAAAATGTAAAGGGACCTGTAGAGCCAACTCCTCTTCGATCACCAGGAGTATTGCCACTTGTTTCTTCTGTCCATAACTCTGCCTGGGGTACACCTCCTGTTCCCCATCCACAAGGGTCAGTACTTCCAGAAAACATAAAGTTTGTCTCTATACATGAAAAAGGAGGTGGGCAACCTGCTTGATGACCGATTCCCCCATACACCATTTTTGTACTATCTCCCCAGATACCTTTCATGAGATTATAATATTTTGTTCCTTCGCCAACTTTAGGATCACAAAGAGGACCGCTTGCGCAATTTATATAATAAAGAAATGTTGTCATCCCCCAACTTTCATTATCAATTATCCCATCATCAAATCCAAATCCGTTAACGCTTGCATCACAACCGCCTTTAGTGTTGTCCAAACCGTCTGTCTCCATCAAAGGACCTTTTAAAAATGTTACTGACAGTGCAGGCGGGTTTGCACCATAAGTCCAATCTATTGCGTCTCCATTGTATCCGAAAAAACTGCCCCTTTCTACATCACAACCGATATAATCATTAAAAGCATTTCCAATGTCAATATCTCCATTAATCCCAATATAAGTAGAATCATAGATATTGGCAGAGCGGTTAATTATTTTATAGTTCAGGAAAATTGTATTCCAGAGGGCAGAATCGGCAAAACAGTCAAAAGCATAAGCCATCCCGTGTATTTCAATTCCCATTTTTGCTCCATCGGTTTCCATATGTATGTTTCTGTCATCATTACGAATAAAATACACTGTTTGGTCGCCCCAGATAAGTGGATAATCTCCATCATAAGGATTGTAAGAACCATCACCATTATTATCAACAAAGGGAGCCAGATAGTAAGTTTGCCCTAAAGATGTGTCTCCATGTGCAGGCCAGTCGAGTATTACATGCGGCACAATATAACCCGGCTGGTCCCAGTTGGCAATATGATAATCAATATCACTTTTATTTACCTTCCATAAGCGGTTCCAGATTGAATCCTGGGTAAGGGAATAATTCACGGAATCCATTATTGGTCCGGCATAAAAGTCTTGTCCTTCTAAACGATATCTTTGAGCGGCTATGTGCAAGCTATCATTGCTGTCAAGTCCTCCTATCCAGAAGTTAAATATAAACATTGAATGTATACCGCTTCCAATGGGCACTTCAAAATGAGAATGGTCATATAAATCCCAGAACTCACTGCCTGCGGCATTAAATCTTGCGCTGATATTATTGATATTTAGGACTTCGTATGCTTCATACATTTTATAATGAACGGTTATTATAATTAAGCCGGTATCACATAAAGCAGGCAGACCGTTATCGCATATAACATAAAAAATGATATCCAGTCCGTAGAAACTTGAATCCGGAATGTAATAAACTAAGGTGTCTCCAATAAGTTCAACTTTTCCGTTACCTGAAGTGTATATTAGAGTATCTAAGGTCAAGGGGTCTCCATCCGGGTCAGTATCATTATTTCCTGGTAAAATTATTTTAGGTATCCCTGATTTGGTTGTATCATAATCATCCACCGCAACAGGCGGGTTGTTTTGGGCGTGGGCGGCAATTTGAAAACACCCTAGGAATGTCATATATAGTAAAATATTTTTTATCTTTTTCATCAGCATTAATTCTTAATAAATTTATTGTTGTAAATATTCCCACCATCAAAGATGCTAATAAAATAAAAACCGCTGTTCAAAGAACCCGTTTGAATTGTGTTGATTTTATTGGATTTTAAAGATCCTTTGATAACAACCCTTCCAGTCAAGTCATAAACCCTGTAATGTGCATTTTTTGATTTGGGCTGGAAATCAATGACCAGGTATTCCTTGGCAGGATTGGGATAAAGGATGAAGTTATATAAAACCTTTTGACTTTTGGGAATATTTGTAAAATCACTGCAAGAACTGTCACCACAAGGAGTTATGCCGTTATTATAAGCATCCTGAATAGATTGTATACGCTGTTTTAATAAACTGACACTGGTTAAATTATTTCCAGTATAATCCCGCGCAAAAACAAATGCCAAATCTATATTTATTGTATCATTCATGGAAAAGCTTATTGGACCGATAGAACCAACTCCTCTACGATCGTCAGGAGTATTTCCCACAGATACTTCTGACAATTGTGTAGAATCATTCGGATCACCGGGGAACATAAATTGAATAGTGTCACTATCTGGATTTAAAGCATTGTAATGATCCAGAGAAGAATAAAAATACGAGAATTTTGCAAGCTCACTATTCAATATTGTAACTGACTGTGCTGGCGGATTTGAGCCATAACCTGATGATCCAGAACCAGGTTCATCTATTGCATCACCATTGTAACCAAAGAAAGAATTTAATACTGTATCACACCCAATATAATCATCAAAAGCATATCCAATGTCAAAATCTGCATAAATACCAGCGAAAGTAGAATGGTAATTATTGTAGGAACGGTTAATGATCTTATAGTTCAGGAAAATTGTATTCCACAAGGCAGAATCGGCAGGGCAGTTAAAGGCATAAGCCATTCCGTGTATTTCAATTCCCAGCTTTTTGCCACCAGTTTCCATATGGATATCCCTATCGTCATTGCGAATAAAATAAATTGCCTGATCACCTTTAATAATTGGATAATCCCCGCTAAAAGGATTATAAAAACCATCACCATCATAGTCATAAAACGGGGCGAGATAATATGATTGTCCCAAAGATATATTACCATGAGCGGGCCAATCCAATATGGAATTGGGAATAGCATAGTCAGGAAAAGATGCTGGATCATTAAACCAGCTTATGAAAGAATCAATATCACATTTATTTATCTTCCACAAACGGTTCCAGGTAGAATCCTGGGTAAAGGAATAATTCATGGTATCCATTATCGGACCAGCCCAAAAATCACGTCCAGAATAATATATTTGAGCTGCGATATGCAAGCTGTCGTCACTGTCAAGCCCTCCGATCCAGATATTTGAAACAAACATTGAATGTATGCCGCTCCCTTTCGGCACTTCAAAGTGAGGAAAGTCATATAAATCCCAGAAATCACTACCGGCGGCATTAAATCTTGCGCTGATATTATTGATGTTTAGGATTTCGTATGCTTCATACATTTTATAAATAACTGTGAAAATAATTAAAGCTGTATCGCATAATACCGGTATCCCTGTATCACATACCACATAAGTGACTGTATCTATTCCAAAAAAGCTCGAATCCGGAGTGTATTCAACTGCGATACCACTAAAGAGTTCAACTTTCCCGTTACCCGTAGTGTATATTAAAGTATCTATGGTCAATGGGGCTCCATCAGGATCAGTATCATTACTCTTTGGTAAAATTAATTTATTTACGCCAGAATAGGTTGTATCATAATCATCCACCGCAACTGGCGGGTTGTTTTGGGCGTGTGCGGCACACAGGATAGAGTATAGCAATATGCCGTACAATGAAGTATATATTAGTTTTCTCATTTCGTAAGTTTTATTTACTCTATATACGAATTATAAATAAGAAAAGTTTTAAAGAATTAGAATCCGGTTGTTTTAGGTTTGAAAAAGGTGGGTTAATCCAGGGATTTGGTAAACAATTTGGAATGGCAGAGACGCCCTCCCGATAGTTATCGCATACGCGTCAACTAAATTTGATGTAACAGTTGCCAATAGTTACTTCTATCATGTCTTCTATCATACTGGCAATAGTATGCTACCTGCTCTTCGATTAGGTCAATATCAGGTGTTTTTAAT
>JBDRNO010000216.1:0-19344 GCA_043811005.1 Bacteroidota bacterium
ATATTATATTATCTACAATAAATATAACTACAATATATCTATATGTATCTCTACAAAATCTCTACAAAATTGATGTTTCGCAGTTATTTAATCTTAAGTTGGTGGGGAAAGCGAAGGGGGTTTGTGCATTTAAGATTGCAAACAGGAATTTTCTTCGGTGATACTTTATAATGCTCACGGGATAATATCCCGCATTTTGGGAATTTGGGTTAATAACAGTTAATAGCAGTTAACATAGCTTAAAAACGGTTACTGATGAATGCGATTGGAAGAATATAATTCCATCACGCATGGGGAATCCCTCACTAAACGCAACCGATATTAACCATCTATGAACCGATATTAACTGATATTAACGGTATTTTGAAAATGAGGAAATTTATGCCGTTTGATGTATAAGATTAGAATTTAAGAAAGCTCATTCAGAAACTTCGTTAAGCCCTCATCTGAGTTAAGATTGAGCTTCTTGCGAAGGCGGTAACGGTACATGTCAACGCTTTTGGGTGTGATGTTCATTAATGTGGATATTTCTTTAGAAGATAAATTTATTTTCAGGAGAGATGCCAGGCGTTTTTCATTTTCGGTAAGGTCCGGGAATTGTTTCTCCAGCTTATGAAAAAAATTCTGGTGTAGCTGCTTTGCATGTATCCTGAACTCTTTAAGGTCTTTTTCAATATTCAGATGACCTGCTGTTTGTCTTAAAAGGCTATCAACGTGCTGCGATTTTTCATTTGTATTTAAACTGTTCTTGATTTTTTTAATGGTCGCTTTGATATACCGAAGAAGGTCGTTTTTTTTAGTAATCTGAATGGCAAAATTGGTTAGTTCTTTATTTTTATATATCAGCTCATCGTTCAAAAATTTATTTTCAAGCTGCGCGATTTTAAGCTGTTCGTTCATTAATGCTTCCTGTGATTGATGAATTTCCCTTTGTGCCGCTCTTAATTCCGTTTCTTTTCTGAGCTTGATCTGCTGCCTGTTGTAAATAAGCGCTCCAATTATTATGATCAGAAATAATCCAATAGCAAGTCCATACAATTTTAGAGCATTTATTCGTTTATTGCGTTGTAATAGCTCAATTTCTTTATTTTTCAGCTTTATTTCACGTTCTTTTTTTTCTGTTTCATATTTGGTTTGTATTTCTGTTATTTGTTTATGCTTTTCTTTATTGTAAATAGAATCTTCTAATGAAGCATAAAGTTTAAAGTACTCAAGCGCTTTCATATAGTTTTTCTTCTCAGTATAGACTTCTGAAAGCCCTTCATAATTATCAATAATAATTTCTTTTAGATCAAGTAATTTTGCTATTTGAATACTTTTGGTAAAATACTCCAATGCTTCATCATAGTTGCCTGATTCTTTATAAATTATCCCAATATTATTTAAAGATAAAGCAATTCCTTTTTTATTATCTAATTCTTCGTCTATTTTTAATGATTTTTGAAAATATACAAGCGCCTTTTCATATTTACCCCAGTAATAATAGATACCTCCAATATTATTAATAGCAAAAGCAATTCCTTTTTTATTAACTGATTCTTCTTCAATCTTTAATGATTTTTGAAAATATTCAAGCGCCTTTTCATATTTACCCCAATCCATATAAACAGCTCCAATGTTATTAAGAGACAAAGCAATCCCGCTTTTCTTTTCTATATCTTCATCTATTTCTAATGATTTCTGATAATATTCAATCGCCTTTTTATAATTCCCCCAGTAATAATAAACATTTCCAATATTATTAAATGACATACCTATTCCTTCTCTATTGTTGCTTAACTCTTCATTAATTTTTAATGATCTTTGATAATAGTTTATTGCTTTTTCATAGTCGCTCAAATCCATATAAACAGCCCCAATGTTATTTAGCAATAATGCAATCCCTTTTTTACCTGACTTCGCTATTGTATCGTCAGGCGAGGTTCCTAATTCTTCATAAATTTTTAATGATTCCTGATAGTACTCAATGGTTTTTTGGAATTTGCTCTGATGATAATAACCAATACCAATATTATTTAATGATGTAGCTATTCCTTCTTTATTACCAATTTCTTCATAGATATTCAGGGCTTTTTGCCAATATTCAAACGCTTTTTGTGGGTTTGCTGATAGACAGAGTGTCCCGAGTTCGCTTAAAACATCAGCTTTTTGTTTTCCAGTAGTTGTTTTTAGTACTTTTTCAAGACTATCTATCTTTTGCTGTTCCTGTGCAAAAGAATAATCGGATGAGGTTATCAAAATTAAAAACAAGATATATTTAAGCAGGTTATTCACAAATACAAAGATAGAATTTAACTGTTATATTACCCCCCTATATTTTAACACCAATGACCAATATATCATCCAACTGATCTTCGTCTCCTTTCCAAACATCAATGGTTTGATTGATTATCTCTTTTTGTTCCTTCATGTTTTTATCCTGGATGGAGAGAAGCAGTTCTTTAAAAGGTTTTGAACCGAATTTTTTCCCATCAGTGCCACCAAACTGGTCAATATAACCATCTGAGAAGATATAAAAGGAGTCTCCCTTTTGCAATTCGATCTTGTGATTGGTATAAATATATTCCACTTCAGTTCTTCCGCCTGTGGCAACCCTGTCGCCCTTAATTTCAATTCCTCCCCATCCTCCGCTTTGGTGGGACAAGCTATTGCCGGGTATTATGAATCTGTACTTATCGTGACTATTGTCAGCTTTGACGTTAAAAACTTTCCCATTAATAATAAGTTCCGAATTGGCAATATCTTTTCTATAAATAAGCAGTGGATTGTTAGCCCCTGCATACTGGAGAATAAAGGGAAAGGGAGTGTCTCTCTCTTGCGCTATAAGGTCTGGAGAGAGGGCAGGGGAGAGGCAGCAAAGAGCAATATCCATACCATCCTGTGCCTGCTGTTCATAACCTTCACGGGTAAACACGGATTTTACACCTTTGTTTAATAACGATAATATTTCTCCCGGTTTAGTGATGCCTTTTTCAATTACTATTTGGTTTAGCAGGTCGTTCCCTATCATTGATACAAACGCCCCTGGAACACCATGACCAGTGCAATCGCATGCGGCAATGAAAATAGGGGTCGAAGGACTGATTGTTTCCGGCTCTATAGATAAAATTTTAGCCCTTTCACTCATCCCTCGTCCCTCACCAATCGCCACTGCTTTACGAAACCAATAAAAGTCTCCGCTTACGATATCCCTGGGGCGAAAAAACACAAAGTGGTTTGGCAGGGTTTTTTGCAATTCATGTTCCTGTGGCAGTATTGCTTGCTGGATGTTGCTTGCATATTCAATGCTGTCAGTTATATCTTTATTTTTTTCATCAACGATCTTCTTTTGCCTCTCAATCTCCTTTTTCTGTTCGACAATTTCAATATTTTGTTTTCTGAGCAACAATGTTGCCCTGTGTTTTAGACGGTAACGGTTATATATAACAAAAGACAACAGGATTAACATCACCACTCCGCCTGTTAAAGCGTATTTAATAATCCTACCCTTTTTTATTTCTAAATTTTGAATGTTTTTCTCTTTGGAAAGTATTTCTATTTCTTTTTCCTTTTTTTCACTTTCGTATTTTTCCTGCATTTCAGTTATTTGTTTACTTCTTTCTTCATTAAAAAGAGAATCTTTTATCTCCGAATGCAAACGGAAGTATTCGTATGCGTTTTTATAATTATTATCTATGCCCTGAGATGATTTGCTTTCAGCGTATTTGGCGTATGCTTCCGCAAGACTTTGATAGAAAATTTTTATATCATCCTTTATACCTATATCCTTTGCAATGTCTATGCTCCTTTTTATGTATTCTATTGCTTCAGCGTATTTTCCCAATTCTGAATATAATTCTCCAATATTATTTAAAGAGGATGCTAATAGTCTTTTGTCTCCCATCTCTTCTGTAATTTCCAGAGATCGCATAAAATAGTTTAGTGTCACATCATAATTACCCTGGTAATAATAAACTATCCCAACATTACTCAAGGTTTCTGCAATTCCTTTCTTGTTACCTAATTCTTTGTCTATTTTTAACGACTGCATGAAATAGTCAAGTGTTTTTTCATAGTTACCCTGATTCATATAAACTACACCAATATTACTTAACGTTACTGCAATGTTTTGTTTAACAGAGTTATCGTTGGAAATGTCTGCCAAATTTTCAATTAAACTTAATGATTTCCGGTAATAGTCAATTGCCTTATCATAGTTGCCCTGGTTCCTGTGAATTTCACCAAGATTATTCATATTCATAGCAATTCCTTTTTTACCTGACTGCGCCAAGGCTTCATCAGGCGAGTCAGCCAGTTTTTCATATATTTTTATTGATTGCAGGTAGTAGTATATTGATTTTTGGTAGTCGCCTTGATAATAATATTTACTCCCTATGCTGTTCAGAGTTGAAGCAATTAAGGATTTATATCTGTCAGATTCAACAGGACTTTCACTTTGATTCTGTAGTTCCTCACATATTGTTTTATATCGTATGTAACAATCTATTGCTTTATCATAATTAAATTGATCATTATATATATCCCCAAGGGTGTTCAGGCACGTTGCCATACCTTTTTTGAAGTCTGATCTTTCAGCAAAATCCATGCCCTGCCTGGCGTATTCAAGCGCTTTTTCAGGATCAATGTTTTGATATTCCCTGCTTAGTTCATTCAGGATTTTAACACGTGCAGTGTCATCTCCAACTGTTTTTAAAGCTGTTTCCAAACTGTCTGCCTTCGTGCTTTGTGTAGAAGTAATACTGTTTTCTGTTCCATAACCAAATGTTTGCGGGATATGAATTGCAGACAGAAGAATGTAGTTGAGAGATAAAAAACAGTATAAAGAACTTAATTTCATAAATTGATTAAAAAGAAATTTTGCCACTAATTACACGAATTAACACTAATAAATAAATTCGTAAAAATTAGTGTAATTAGTGTTTAAACATTGAAATTCCGATACTTTTAAAATACGGAAAATATAATATCGTTTCATATTATCACTAATGAAATTTCGGGATATCATAAGCAGATAGGGAATTTTTTTTCAAAGATATACAATTATTAATATATGTACTACTTTAGAATCAACCACTAATTAGTTTTATATAAAACCCTGATTAAAAGGATTTTACATCGCTATATTGAACTATTACTTCATAGCTGTAAGAACTGTCTCTACATGCCTGATATCGTACAAAAAAAAACACAAAATGTACAGACGCACGGCCGTGCGTCTGCATCAAAAAAAATATACACCCGGAAAAACAGATTATGGCAGGTAAATTATCACGACCGCATCATTCGCAATAATGGCGAACTGCAACTAATACGACATTACATCAAGAACAACCCCGCCAATTGGAATAATGACGACAAAAATCCAAAAATGTAAAGACGCACGGAAGTGCGTCTCATCATACCAAAAGACGCATTGCAATGCGTCTCATCACAAATCCATAATGTAAAGACGCACGGCAGTGCGTCTCATCACAGATCCATAAAATAAAACAATCCGGAACGTACAGACGAGACCCTGTCTCGTCTCTGCAAAATAAACCGCAATACCCCGTCTCGTCTCAACATACAAAAAAAACCCCTGCCGGCAGGCAGGGGCTCTTTGTATGAAATGAAAAAAAAGAAATGTTACTCTTTTTTCCCTTTGCAGGTTTTCGGATCCAGGGGATGGCCTTTATCACATTTTAATTTTTTACAACTAGCACTACAGGTTTTCGGATCACATTTTACTTTACCTTTTTTACAACATTTTGCCGTTCCTCCTGATTTACAACAGTTCTTTAAGTCAATCTTATGCCCTTCAACGCATTTTACATTACTCATATCACAGCATGCTTTCGCAGTTTGATCGCACTTGTGCTTTGAAGTGCCTGATGTTTGGGCATTAACCGTTTGTGTGGAAAATGCTAATAATGTTAAGAATACGGTCAACATTCCCAATCCATTGATTAATTTTGTTTTTTTCATTTTAATTGTTTTTTTTTATTTCCTCAGTTCTGCTGAGTTACCAGTTTCTGATTTTGACAGCCCAAAAATACAGACAGGTTAAACCCAAAGGTGTTATGGAGTTGTTATTTACTTGTTAAAAACCTGTTAAAATTTGAATTTTGATTGGAAAATTTCATTCCTTCACATTTGTAAATGCTATAGTAACTACTTTAATCCAAATGCTTAGATTAGAATGCCACAAAATCACCAAAACACTAAAATCCACAAAAAGAATTTTTTTTTATAATTTAGTGAAGTTTAGTGTTTTTGTGTTTTAGTGGCAAAATTCTTTAATATATACAGAATAGTTTCAAATGAATAAACTACCCATATTAATCATTGCATCAACCATAGCGATAGTTGCTTTGATAATCTTCCAGGTAAACTGGATCATGCAATCAAAGAACTTACTGGAGGAGCAATTTGATCAAAGAGTTAGTTTGGCTTTGTGCAATGCAGTTGAGAATCTTTCCAGGAATGAAGGTATGTGCAGGGCTTTAAACAGTTGTGGGGAAAATCATGAAAAGGCCAAATGTTGTGAGCTGGATTTTGATTCGCTGACAAATGCCGTTGAGTTTAAAAAAACCTTAAATGCAGCCCTTGAATTTTATAATATCGAGCTGGATTATCAAATTAAAATTGATAAAAGATCCTCACCCGGAGATGCTGAAGACAAACTTTTTCATCAATGCACACTTCAGCCCATCACTAAAAAGAAGAACCTGGCATTAAGAATATACTTTCCTGGCAAAACAAGGTACATCCTTGGGAAGATGAGCTTTATGCTGGTTTCTTCCATATTAATACTAATATTCATTACAATCGTCTTTATACTCACCAACATAACATTGTGGAAGCAAAAGCGTATTACAGGAATTAATATTGATTTCTTTAACAATCTTGCACATGAGTTCAAAACCCCACTGACCAATATTTCCTTAGCCGTTAATATGTTTTCAAAAAAACGGAAAGACAGTGCTGATGATAACTTTGTGAAAGTGATAGAATCGGAAAATAAAAAGTTAATGGGGCAGGTTGAACGGGTATTGCACGTAGCCCGGCTGGAAAACGGGGAATATATGCTTGAAAAAGAACAATTTGATGTTCACCAATTATTACAGGATGTTACTGAATCTATGAAAATTCTGTCAAAGGAAAAAGGAGGTGAAATACAATTATCATTGAAATCATCGAATTCGTCCATTATTGCCGACAAATATCATTTGACAAATGTTTTCAATAATATTATTGACAATGCGTTAAAATATACAGATAAACCTCCGGAAATAAACATCAGCACAATATCAAAAGATGATGGGATCATTATTTCTTTCAGGGACAATGGTGTTGGTATAAATTCAAAAGACCAGGGGCTTATCTTTGATAAATTTCAAAGAGTAGCTACCGGTGACGTTCATACAAATAAGGGTTTTGGATTAGGGCTGTCTTATGCCAAAATGATCATTGAACTGCATAAGGGCAATATTAAGGTGAAAAGCGAATTAAATAAAGGAAGTCAGTTTGATGTGTTCTTGCCAGTTTAAGAACATAGCGATGCAAATCAATTAAAAAAAATTATGCCACTAATTACACGAATTATCACAAATAATTTAAACAAAAAATTAGTGTAATTCGTGGCAAAACATTAAAATTCTGATACGTTTAATTAGTTTTGAGTAATAAAAAGCACAAAATATTAATAGTTGAAGATGACCTGAATTTAGGATTATTGCTATCTGAATATTTGGGATCGGAGGGGTATAAAGTAACGCTAAGCAGGGATGGGGTATCCGGTTTGGAAAGTTTCACAAAGGAAAAATTCGATATCTGTATCCTGGATATTATGATGCCTAAAATGGATGGCTTTGACCTTGCCAGGAAAATAAGGGAACAGGATAAAGATATTCCATTTATATTTTTAACTGCAAAGTCACTGAAGCAAGATAAATTAAAGGGATTTGAGATAGGCGCTGAGGATTATGTCTCCAAGCCCTTTGATGAAGAAGAATTGCTTTGCCGCATTAAGGTAATATTAAAGAGAACTGATCGAAAACCAACGGATGAGGACTGCATGACCCGTTTCTCCCTCGGTGATTATCAATTTGATTACAACTGCCGGGAACTTATTTACAAAGGGAAAACCGTTCGTTTGACCGAAAAAGAAAATGAAGTGCTAAGATTACTTTGTTTACACAAAAATAAGATACTTCGCAGGAATGAAGCAGTGGAAATAATATATGGTGAAGATGATTACTTTCTTGGAAGAAGCTTTGATGTTTTTATTTCCAGGTTGAGAAAGCTGCTTAAGGAGGACCCGGGGATCAGCATTGAAAATGTATTTAAGGTCGGCTTTATCCTGAATGTGAAAGAATGCTAGTGTCGTGACAAATTAATTATGCAACATAATTAATTTGCTACGACAATAGAACTTAGTGTAGCTTTGTACCTTAGTGTCAAAATTCATTTTTAATAAATTTGCGTAACTATGTCTATTACGTTCATTCAATAACTTATGAACTATTTTCAGAGTAAAAAGCGAATTGTTTATATTATCCTGTCGATCATAGGTGTAATTATAGTTTTGATATGGCTGAACCCTTTTAATGAGGAGAGATCAGAGGAAATTTATTCCGGTGTTAAAAAGGGTGTGTTTGAAGTGAAGGTATTTACCACCGGAGAGTTGGAAGCGAAAAATTCTGTTGATATAAAAGGTCCTTCAGGTCTCAGATCTGTGGGGATCTGGAGGGTGCAGATCTCCGATTTGGTGGATGAGGGAACAAAGGTCAAAAAAGGGGATAATATTGCTTCATTGGATAAATCAGAAATATCGGGTAAGATCAGTGATGCGAAAAGTGAACTTCAACAAGCCGAATCTCAGTATATCCAGGTAAAAATAGATACTACCCTGGATTTGCGCCAGGTAAGGGAAGAATTGATAAATCTTGAGTATACATATATGGAAAATGATATTACCCTTAAACAGTCTCAGTACGAACCCCCTGCTACGATCCGTAAGGCGGAAATAGAACTGGAAAAAGCTGAACGGGCTTTGGAAGAGAAAAAAGAGAATTATAACATCAAAATAAAACAGGCTAGAGCCAAGATGCAGGAAGTTTCTGCATCACTGGCAAAAACAACTAACAGGTGGGAATTGTTAAATAGTGTATTTAAGGAGTTTACGATCATGGCGCCCGAAGATGGCATGGTCATATATGAAAGGGATTGGGATGGTAAAAAGAAGACTGCGGGTTCCGAGATCGGTGCCTGGGATCCTACAGTAGCAACTTTGCCGGACCTTACTGTAATGATCTCCAAGACTTATGTTAACGAGGTTGATATAAGAAAAGTAAAAATTGACCAGGATGTTGAAATTACTTTGGATGCGTTCCCTGATAAAAATCTAACCGGTAAGGTCGTTTTTGTTGCAAATGTAGGCGAACAACTGCCAAATGCCGATGCAAAAGTATTCGAGGTTAAAATAGAGATAAATGAAACCGACACAACCTTAAGACCGGGAATGACAACAGGCAATAATATTATTGCCAACAGGAAGGAAAATGCTTTGTTTATACCCGTTGAAGCAATCCATAACCAGGGAGATACTATTGTGTTCGTTTTTAAAAATGATAGTTGGAAGGTGGTAAAGCAAGAGGTTGTTATAGGACTTACCAATGAAAACCATGTCATCGTTGAAAAAGGTCTTAACGAGAGTGATAATATCCTGCTGTCAATACCTTCCGATGAAAAAAGTTTGAATATCATCCTAGTGGATTGATTTTTTAATTGGTAAAGAATTTTCAATGTAGCTATTCTATAAGAGCAAAAAACTTCTTTTATAAGAAACAATGACTATTTACTATGACTATGACAATTAATAATAGCATTGCTTTATCCCTTGTCATTGTCATTGTTATGGTCATCGTTTTTTAAATTGAAATTTAATCGCTGTAATTAATTCATGATTTAATAATTCTTTACTTATTTATAAATCGTTACACTAGTATCTGATAATGAATGAGAAGTATCTTTTAAATCTGGGAATTGCTTTTGAAGCTATTCAAATCAACAAGATACGTTCGTTGCTTACTGCCCTGGGGATCGTTTTTGGTGTTGCAGCGGTTATAGCTATGCTGGCTGTAGGAAATGGCGCTAAACAGGAGATACTGGAACAGATAAAGCTTGTGGGTGTTGATAACATCGTGATCACTCCTGTGGTTGAGCGTAATGAAGGCGAAGTGCCTGAGAAAGAATCAGACCGGGAAAGAAAATATTCTCCCGGCTTGACCCTGATGGATGCCAGGAGCATTTTTTCAATTTTACCAACTATTGATTTTATTAGCCCTGAGATAATTATTGAAACAAATATAATCAGGGAGGGACATAAAAGATCGGGCAGATTAGTGGGTGTTGAACCCGGTTTCTTTAAGCTTTCCGACTTTCAGGTTCAGAAGGGAAATATGTTTAATGAACACCAATTGTTATGTGGAGAGCAGGTTTGTATAATCGGACATGGCATCATGACAAGGTTTTTCAGAAAGGAAGATCCAATCGGGAAATATATTAAATGCGGACCGATCTGGCTAAAAGTGACAGGTGTCCTGAAGGAGAAAAATATAAGTGATAAAGCAATCGCTGATCTTGGGATCAGGGATTTTAATATGGATGTGTATGCACCGGTCAAAACGGTTCTTATCCGTTATAAGAACAGGGCGCTTGTTAACGAGCGAAAGATACGTGAAGCGACCAATGAAGATAATGAGGGTGAGAATAAACCTGCTGTTAATTATCATCAGTTGGACAGGTTGGTTGTAAGGGTGACTGAAACTGAGTATCTGACCTCAACAGCAGAGATTATTTCAAGGATTCTTAAAAGAAGGCATAACGATATGGTAGATTTTGAGATTAAGATACCTGAGTTGTTGCTGGAGCAAAAGCAGCGTACTAAAGATATTTTCAACATTGTATTAGGCGCCATAGCAAGTATTTCTCTGTTGATAGGTGGAATTGGCATTATGAATATTATGCTTGCTTCGGTGCTGGAACGGATAAAAGAAATAGGTATAAGACGGTCAATGGGAGCGACTAAAAGGGATATTGTTCAGCAATTTATGATGGAAGCAGTCCTGATCAGTCTGACAGGTGGGATGATTGGAATTGTCCTTGGTATCACATTAGCATTATTAATATCGAAATTTTCCGATATTACCACCATCATTTCCTGGTCATCCATTGTTGTCTCATTCGTTGTTGCCGTAAGTGTCGGGCTGATTTTTGGCATTGCACCGGCAAAAAAGGCAGCAGAGCAAGATCCGGTTGTGTCGTTAAGGCATGAATAATGATTTAGACAAAACAAAACCGGCGAATCAGTGTTTTAAACTACGAAATATTTAATTATGAAACCCGCATAGTTAAAAAAAACAAATGAGGATATAAATAATATAATTTGAATTGATTATATATATTATTAACAAATGCGGGTTCACGAATACCTTTAAAAACAAATTATTTTATGAGTAAACAGTACTTTATCATAACAGCTCTTTTAATTCTTTACCTTGAGTTTCAACCTTCAATCTCTGCCGGGCAGGATTATGAACTAACATTAGAACAGGTAGTTGAACTGGCAAAAAAGCAATCGCCTGAAATGGTTAAAACCGAAACAATACTCGAAAATAAATATTGGCAATACCAGTCGTATAAATCCAATTACAAACCCCAACTGCAATTGACAGGTGAGTTACCTAATTTTAACAGGACCATTTCACCAATTACACAGGATGACGGGACACAGGCATTCAAATCCAGAAGTTATTCGAGTTCATCTCTCACGCTCGGCATAAGTCAGAATATCGGATTTACAGGTGGTGTGGTCACACTTGGTACACAATTGGAACGCATGGATGGATTTTCAGATAGCTCAACTGTTGATTATTTGGCTAATCCAGCAGTTATTAGTATTACCCAGCCGATATTATCTTTTAATCCTCAAAAATGGGATAAAAAGATAGAACCTGTAAGATATGAGGCATCCAAAAGAGAATACATTGAAAATATAGAGAATATTTCGGTACTGGCAACGGAACTGTTCTTTGACCTGCTGCTGGCTCAAAAAAGCAAGGTGATAGCTGAAACGAACCTCGCTAATAATGATACTTTATATCAAATTGCCAGGGGCAGGTATAATTTGGGAAAAATAGCTGAAGACGGTCTTTTGCAAATGGAACTTAGTGTGATGAATGCACGTAATGATCTTTATAAGTCACAAATGGATGTTCAAACTGCTAATCTCCGGTTAGCCATGTTTCTTGGAATGACCGGCAAAGAAACTATCAGTTTGATAGCGCCTGTTGAAATACCTGATTTTGAAGTGAATGAACAGGTGGCTTTGGAACAGGCATTGGCAAATAGCTCCCTGACACTGGATTTTGATCTTAATATGCTGCAGGCAGAACGCTCGGTTGATAAAGCAAAGGGTGAGAGCGGATTTAATGCTGATATTTATGCATCGTATGGTTTGACCAATAGCACAAGCATTTTGGATGATCTGTACAATGACCCCAGGGACCATCAAAGATTGCTTATAGGATTTAACGTACCTATACTTGATTGGGGACGTGCAAGGGCAAGGATGAAAACTGCACTGGCAAACAAAAAATTAATGGATGTTAATGTAAAACAGGAGAAACAAAACTTTGAGCAGGAAATACTATTGTTGGTCAGGGAGTTTAATATATACAAGCTAAACCTTGAAGTAGCCGAGAAAGCCGAAGAGGTGGCTGATAAACGGTATGATGTTACGATGAAAAGATATAAAATAGGGAAAATAGAGATACTGGACCTGAATGTCGCCCGCCAGGAAAAAGACCTTGCCAAGAAAAGCTATATCCAGTCACTGGAGAATTTCTGGAATACTTATTATGACCTGAGAAAAAGAACGCTGTATGACTTTGAATTAAATAAGGTAATTGGTGGAAATTAGTAGTTTGGTTTATAATGAATGTAAAAGAATGATGCATCATAAATTGAACAATTTAACAATAGAACAATGGGGCAATAGAACAGTGAATCTATTTATTTTATTAATGTTGCATAATTAATTTGTCATGATACTAGTACTAAATTGCAAAAAATGATAAGATACATTATTATTATCTGTTGCCTGCTTTTCTTTTCTACCAGCTATTCCAATGCTCAACAGACAAAAACGGATGGCTTTACTATTGACTCCCTCAAAACCCTCCTCCAGACAGAAATCCATGACACTATACGCATTAAAATACTTAATCAAATAAGTGGGGAATATAGATACAACATACCTGAAACAGCAATTAAATATGCTCATGAAGCGCTGTCATTATCCCAAAATATTCACTTTTTCAAAGGCATTGAAGCTTCATACAGCATTTTGGGAGATACTTACTGGCATCTTGGGAATTACGACAATGCTTTGATTTATTATAAAAAACAATTGCTTGTTTGTGAAAAATCAGGCAATTCAAATGGAATAGCAATAGCATATGGAAATATTGGCTATATATATTTTGAATATGGTGATTATGCAAAAGCATTGAAGAATTATATGCAATCTATAAAAATGCACGAATATCTGGATAACAAACAAAAAGCAGCATTGGTTTATGGATATATTGGCGGTGTTTACAGGAAACAGGGAATTTATGAAAAAGCTCTTGAATATTACCTCAAAGGTCTCACAATACTGGAAAGTATGTTAGAGCAAATTGATAGTCCTGATCAACTCCGTAACATAAAACAAATAATTGCTGCAAATTTAGGGAATATTGGTACCCTGTATTTTAATCGCGGAAACGATACCAAAGCCCTTTCCTGTTATCAACAAGCATTAAAAATTTTTGAAGAATTTGAAGACCAAAGAAGCATTGCTATAAGCTTTAATAATATAGGAAGTATATATCAAAACCAGAAAAAAATTCAATTGGCATTGGAAAATTATACGAAATCTTTAGATGCGTTTAGTAATATAGGATATAAGAATGGTGTTGCCAATTGCCTGAATAATATTGGAAATATTTACAATGATCAAAATAACAATGAAAAAGCGCTTGACTATTATCAACAAGCCAATATTGTATTTAAAGAACTGGATGATAAAAATGGAATTTCTATGAATTTGAAAAATCTCGGTGACTTATATTCAAAGACAGGAGATTATAATAAAGCTATAGATTTTTGTAAAAGGAGTTTATCTATTGCAAAGGAAATAAATGCGAAAAATAATATTAAAGAGGCGTATGGAACGCTTTCTGCAACATATGCCAACCAAAAGCATTTCATGGAAGCCTATGAATACCACCAATTATATTCTGAAATGAAAGACAGTCTTTTCAACGAAGAAAAATCAAAGGAAATAGGTAAATTGGAGGCAAGATATGAATTTGAGAAACAAATGTCAGAAGAAAAGGCAATGGCAGAGTCAGAAGCAAAGAAAAGAGCTGAAGCGGAAGCTCGCAGGAACAACCTGCAATATTCGGGGATTTTAATATTCATAGTGCTGATGTTTACAGGTATATTCATGTCAGGCAGGTTTGTCATACCTGTCCGTTGGGCAGAGGGAATGGTCTTTTTTACATTCCTGCTGTTTTTTGAATTCCTGCTGGTGCTGTTAGATCCCCATTTTGAGCAATACACTGGCGGAGAGCCAGCATTTAAATTAGCCATTAACGCTGCCGTTGCAGCGCTGATATTCCCATTACATAGTTTCTTTGAAGAATTGCTGAAAAGGCGTATTTTAAAAACAAAAAGAACATATTAATGAGGAAAAGAGAAAAAAGATAGTATTGATTATCATGCACTTATCAGGATATATAATAGGGATTTTACGGATATTCTCCCTTCAGCCGGTTGGGGGAAAGTGCAGAGTGGGGCTATTACTGATAACTCTTTGCCTTTTCGTATCCCAGGGTATTGCAAAGAATAATGCCGTTGACTCACTTGCCGAAATGCTTGCATCAACCGGCTCAGATACAACTAAGGTAAATATAATGATCTTGCTTTCCAATGAATACAGGTATTCTGACATTGCTAAAGCATATTTTTTTTCAAACAGCGCTTTTAAGCTGGCAAGCAGCATTGACTATAAATCAGGGAAAGCACTGTCGCAGAGTATTACCGGTGTTCTAAATTACTTAGAAGGTAAACATGATTCAGCCCTTCAATACTATCATTACGCTCTTGAACTATATATTGAATTGCAGGATAAGAATAGAATTGCCAAAACTTATGTTTACTTAGGGCTGTTGTATGATAAAAAAGGCAATATGTCAAAAGCGCTGCATTATCTCAACTTAGCCGGTAATATATACCGGGAATTGAATGATGAGTCCGGGCTTGCAGGCGCTTATGCAAATAGCGGGATCGTTTTCGACAGGATGGGCAATTATAAGAAAGCCGTTGATCATCATTTCCGTGCGATGAAGATATATGAAAAGCTCAAAGATGATAACGGAGCTGCTACATGTATGATTAATATCGGTACTATTCATTACTTGAATAACTACTATGACGATGCTGCCAGGTACTTTGAGGATGCTATAAATATATACGGTAAATCAGGAGATCAATACAATCTGAACATTGCAGTAGAAAATCTTGGAGCAGTTTTTTTCGCAAAGGGCAATTATGAGAAGGCGTTAGAGCTGTTTGAGCAATCCTTTGAATTAAAAAAGAAGCTTAATATTACCAGGACTTATGCCAGGTCATATAATAATTTAGGCGAAGTATATTCAGAGCTAGGTGAATACGACAAAGCTCTTGGCTATTTGCAGAAAGCTCTTGAAGGGGATAAAAACCTCGGAAACAAATGGAATATGATTTACTCCTATAACAGTATTGGACAGGTTTACATAAGGAAGAATTTGCCACACACAGCTATTGATTACTTGCTGATGGGAATGGAAATAGCCGAAAATCTTAATGCCATAAGAGAGCAGGTACTTCTAAACGAGCGGTTGATAGAGGCGTATGCAATGATCAGGGATTATGAAAAAGCATATCATCATTCGGTAAAGCTCAGCCAGGTAAATGACAGTTTATTCAGCGAGGAAAAATCCAAGGAGATCGGTAAGCTGGAAGCACGGTATGAATTCGAAAAGGCAGAATCGGACAGGAAGAGAATAGAAGAGGAGCAAGCCCGCATCGCAGCAGAGCAAGTGAAGAGAAATAACAACCTGCAGTATTCAGGAATTTTAATATTTATTGTACTTCTATTTGCAGGTGTATTTATTTTAGGACGGTTTGCAATACCTGTTCGCTTTGCAGAAGGAATTATATTCTTCGCTTTCCTTTTATTCTTTGAGTTTACATTGGTATTGATAGACCCTTATGTTGAAACTTTAACAGGTAGCGAACCGGCATATAAGCTGGCGATAAATGCAGCAGTGGCTACATTGATATTTCCCCTTCATGCATTCTTTGAGGGAAAGTTGAAGAAGAGGATAAAGAAAAAATAACTGGTTTATTTGTAAACTTTTAAAATTGATGTAAAAAAGGTAAAATTATTTGAATGTTGATTTAAATACATATATTTTTACTCAATCTTTTTTAGCAAGTATAAATAATACATTGATATCATGAAGAAATAGAATTTTATATCTTTGCTATTTAATAATTTTAAATATTATTTTTAATGGAAGCTATTGCAATAGAAGGAACATCCATTATTCCAACCGTAAATTTTGATCCTTGTAGTGGAAAACTTGAATTAAGTGGGCTATCAATACATGAAGATGCAACCTCGTTTTATGTACCCCTGTTGGATTGGATTGCTGAATATTCATTAAATCCTCAAAAAACAACAGAAATAAATATTAAGTTTAAATATTTTAATACAAGTACATCAAAATGTATTCTTGATATCCTTAGAGAGCTTGGTAAGATACATGGCACCGGAAGTGAAGTAATGGTTAACTGGTATTATGAAGAAGAAGACGAAGATTTACTTGCAATAGGTGAAGATTATAAATCAGTGGTCACCATTCCATTCAATATGATAAAATATGAGGATTAATTATGAAACCCTCATGCACTATCGTACACAAAGAATTATGAAATGCGAAGCATTCACGAACACTTTTGAGAATAAACAATATAGTGAGTAAAATATCATGTGGGTTCACTCGTTGGCCTTTAGTTACATATAAACATAATGAAATAATCATAATATTTATAAACTAATTAAAGAAATGAATTATCAGAGTAAAAAAGTTGAACCATTTTATATTGAGAAAAATTATTTAAATGAATGCAGAAATTTCATTAAAGATGATGACTTTTCAAAAGAAAGACTGACAAATAAATTTATGGAACTTTGCGAAAATTATAACCATCTAATCAATGACCTGTCAATTATTACAAAGATCAGCAACAGGATGCAAACCAAATTAAATACTGCAAACGAAAAATTAGCAGAAGCAATTGCATCAAAAGATAAATTTTTTTCAATAATCGGGCATGACTTAAAAAATCCAATGCAGGGTTTGATGAATCACTGTTTCTTGATATCCTATAATCTTAAGAAACGGAATTTTGATGAACTGGCAAAACAAATTGAAAATATTAACAAAGGCGTACGTTTAGCCATTGAATTATTGGATAATTTGCTTCATTGGTCAAAAACACAATTGAAAAAGATGGATTGTATACCAGAAAAGATTGACTTAACTGAAATTGCAGATAAAAATATTGATTTATTAGCTAAAAACGCTGAAGCAAAAAAAACAAATTTGTATTCAAAGATCGAAAAAAACACATATATCTGTGCTGATAATAACATGATAACTACTGTGATCAGGAACTTAAGTTCAAATTCAATAAAATTTACACCCGAAAATGGTGAAGTATATTATTCATCAAAACCAACAGGTAAATATATTGAGGTTTCGGTTAATGATACAGGAGTTGGCATGAGCAAAGAAAAAATGAACGGTTTATTTAAACTTGGTACAAATACTTCTACAAAAGGAACTGCTGGTGAAAAAGGAACTGGATTAGGTTTACTTTTATGTAAAGAGTTTGTTGAAATGAATGGCGGTAAGATATGGGTTGAAAGTGAAATTGGTAAAGGAAGTACATTTAAATTCACTGTTCCTTCTGCTATTGCTTAAGAAAAAATAGTGAATACACTTATTTGTTGATCCCACAACTTTCCTGAAATTCGAAACTTTAGAAAAGTTGTGGGATTTTTTAAATAAAAAAAATGAGTTAATTTGATAAAGCCTTATTAACTTCTTTAAGCAGCAATTCTGGTTCAACCGGTTTGTCAATATATCCATTTATAGGTAACCAATCAATAGTTTGTTCAAAATATTTGGTTTGCTCATCTAATGCTGTTAGAATCAGTATAGGCAAATCTTTGAAATTTGAATCTTTTCTTATTTCCTCTGCCATTTCAAAACCCTCTTTTGGCGTATCCATCATTACATCAAGTATAGCTAAATCAGGTTTTTCACTATGTAATTTCTCCATACCTTGAGTTTTGTTATTGGCAGTTATTACAGTATACTGCTCCGTTTCCAGAATAGCTTTAACTGTACCGATAAGATCAATGTCATCATCAACCAGTAATATTTTTGCGTTTTTCATAATGTTAAAATTAAATGTTATTGTTATATTATGTGTTGTTTTTCACAACTTTGTTTATAAAATTTCTTTTGTAGATTGTGCAAATTTATTAACTGCTTTTTTGAATTCCAATGAATTTTTTATAAAAAATTTTAGGTTCATTTTATTTGTTATTTTTGAGAATCTTTCCGGTTTTTCTAATATACTGTGGTCGGGATAAATTTCCGCATAACAAATTTTCTGACATGCTTGATACAGGCAGGTGCCGATGGATGTAGAGACGCCCAAATTGGGCGTCTCTGCCATTCCTGAATTATCAAGGGTAAAAATGAACCAATTTTTCCTGTTTCATGTATAATTAAACTTAAATATGAAAATTAGATCAATCCCTCCTGTCTACTTGTCATTGTGCCTGATACTTATTGTAATTTTGTTCTTCTTATTACCTCAAATGAACTTAATTAAGTTTCCGTATAATTTATCAGGGTTTATTTTTGTGTTCATTGGTGTATTCCTTAACAAGAATTCACACTATCTTTTCAAGAAACATAATACCACTGAAATATTTGTAAAGTCAACATATATTATCCGGGAGGGACCTTATAAATATACACGGAATCCTATGTATCTGGGAATGATATTACTCCTGGTAGGTTGTGCATTATGTTTTGGTAATATAATTTCTTTGATCAGTCCTGTAATGTTTTTTGTAATCATTCAAACCATTTTCATTCCTTATGAAGAAAAAAAGATGGAAGATAC
>JBDRNO010000217.1:0-2374 GCA_043811005.1 Bacteroidota bacterium
GGATGCAATTCGATAAACCTGGCACCACAACAAAAACTTATCTGACAGGATTTACATGATTAACAGGAGATGCGCCAGCTTGGCCGGCGCATCTCCTGTTAATCCTGTCTAAAAACCTTGGTGAATCAATGCGTTGTGTCAGTGACACTTGCAGCAACTGTTTACTCACACAAAACAGCGAAGAGCCAAAAAAGCCTTTCCCACTGCTATATTAGAAGGAGCAGACACGGCAGCTCTTCTTATCTGTGATGCCGGATCGTCAGTTACGATTGCCCAAAATTCGCAGCAACATTAGAAACAGGTTGATGAAATCCAGATATAACGTCAGGGCGCCTGAAATAGCGCCTTTACGGATTACACCCGCATCCAGACCGGCCGGTTGCGTCAGGGCCATAGTCTTGAGCTTTTGGGTATCATAGGCGGTTAAGCCGACAAAAACAAACACCCCGATATAGCTGATAATCATAGTCATTCCGGAACTGCGTAAAAATATATTTACCATTGATGCGATCACAATTCCGATAAGTCCCATCATCATAAAGCCACCCAGTGATGTCAGATCGCGTTTGGTGGTCATGCCGTAAATGCTGCAGGCAATAAAGGTTGCCGCGCAAATAAAGAACGTAGAAGCTATTGATGAACGGGTATAAACAAGAAATATAAATGATAAAGTCGCGCCATTTAAGGCGGCATAAAGGCAAAAAAGGGCGGTTGCGGTTGAGGCTTTCATTTTGTGGACCCTGGCACTAATACTAAAAACCAGTGCCAGCTCTCCGATAATTAAACCGAAAAATATCAACTGGTTTCCTAAAATTAGTTGCTTAAGGGTTTCGCTGTTGGATACGTAAAATGCAACAAACCCGGTCAGCCCCAGCCCGATTGCCATCCAGTTATAAACGCTTCGGATAAATTCGTTTACCTGAATTTGGGTCTGGGTACGTTGAAGAGAAACAGGCTGCATTATAAACCTCCTATTGGTTCAATGTTGAAGTAATGCAAAATCGTTTTTTTTCAATATAACACAACTCCCGGGTATTTCAAGCTTATAGATAGTGATTTGTCAAATATAAAATTGAACATTTCATTTACCGTTGAATTTAAAATATTTTGACACAAGCTTGTCGTTGGAGTAGAATAATATGGTGTTATAAGGCCACATTGGTTATGGTGAATTGAAATGAAACCACAACAGATGTATCAACACCTTAAAGATTTAGCTGAAAAACTAAGTATTAGCGTTCAAGAACAGAATCTTCGCAAAACCGGTATTAAGGTAAAAAGCGGATTCTGTAAGGTTAAAAATAAAGATTTATTCATTATTGATAAGCATAAATCATTTGATGAAAAGAATATCATTTTGGCGACTTATTTGGGAAAAACTCATTGTGAAGACATTTATATTGTGCCGGCAGTAAGAGAATTCATTAATAAATATTCAGCAGATTATTATAGATAGGCTTGCAGGCATTTCAATTCGTTCAAGTTCAAGGAAGGCGATCCACCACCGACCTTTGGTGGATTAACCAACCCCAAAGCGCTAACTTGGGAGAAGGGGGTTGTTTTTCAAGGGGTTTTCATAAGCCACGAGGGGATTCCCCCGAAAACGCGATCCTTGGTGGTAGCGAATGGCCAGCATTATATTAACAGATAAAAGTTTACATAATATATCTTATCAGACGTTGTAGCAATATGGATTAAATTTACAGGCATTGATTGCGCAATCAATTTAACAGCCCTTTCATTTACCCCTGAAACAAATGAAAAATAGCGTGCATCCAACTGACAGCCCAAAACATCTTATCTACACGGTTTCAAAGCTTACAGCTTGCATCAAAGATTTATTGGAAAATAAATTTCCATTTGTCTGGTTAACCGGAGAAATTTCCAATTTCAGTATTCCGGTATCCGGTCATTTCTATTTTACTTTAAAGGATGAACATGCCCAAATCAGTGCGGTAATGTTCCGTGGACAGAATCGAAATTTAAAATTTTTACCCGAAGATGGAATGAATATCAACGGTTTGGGGCGAATTAGTGTGTATGAACCCCGGGGTGCTTATCAGATAATTTTTGAATATCTGGAGCCCAAAGGTATCGGCGATATGCAGGTAGCTTTTGAGCAGCTCAAGGCACGGCTTTCCGAAGAAGGTCTTTTTGATGAAAAACATAAACAACCGTTGCCGTTTCTACCGCACAAAATCGCCATAATAACGTCACCCACCGGTGCGGTGGTGCACGATATCCTCAAAGTGATGAATCGACGTTTTCCCAACATCCATATATGTATTTTGCCGGTTAAAGTACAGGGAAATGGCGCTGACAACGAAATCGCTTCGGCAATTGAATTACTCAATACCATCGAGTATACGGATGT
>JBDRNO010000218.1:0-74006 GCA_043811005.1 Bacteroidota bacterium
TCTATTTGTTTTGGTCATTAAGAATTAGAAAATTGGAACTTATTTGTTATTTGGGTTTTGAGATTTGGAATTTTTGCTTTATATGTATTTTTAACGCATTGATAATCAATTACTTAATGCTTAACTTAATGACATTGCCCTAACCTGGGCTATCATTCTATAACAATCTTCTTGTTAACTATATTCCTGTCAGTAATTAGCTGTAAATTGTATATACCTGCCGGATATCCGAACAGGTCTATTTTAGATTCCTGCCTCCCGGCAGGCGAGGTAAGGTTTACGATATTAGATCTTTTTATTTCACGACCTAAAACATCATAAATCCTTAATTTGTATCCACCAGCTGGCGGACGTAATTCGTAAATTTCTAAGATAAACTCTCCCCTACCCGGATTTGGATAAACCTGAACACTATAATCGTAAACTTGAAACTCGTTTATACCTGTATATGTTGCACTAAACACATTTGACATTGCAGAACATCCGTTACTGTCGACAACAACTACCGTATAGTCACCGCTTTGAGTGATGGTAAGGATTTGGGAAGTGTCGCCCGGTAATAGCACAGTGTTGAGATACCATTGATTGCCTGTCGCAGCGCTTGAGGTGAGAACATTACCATTTTGAGTTATGTCGGGTGGTAGTGGATTTGGATTTACAATTACTGATGTTGCTGATGAAGAGGAACTGCAACCGTTGCTGTCAGTCACAGTAACTGTATATGTGCCAAAAGTAATAACATAGATAGTTTGAGTTGTTTCACCGCTTGACCACAAATTACTGTTTGTGCTGCTGGAGATAAGCGTTAATATATCGCCCTGGCAAATATTCGTTAAGCCACTTGGGGTGATGGTTGGCGTAGGAGGCTGGGGGGCTATTGTCATGAAGTTTGTTTTTGTGAGAGCATCACTACCGTTTGCGTTGGTCACGATTAAAGTAACACTATATATACCTGGTGTACTGTAAGTAACAGTTGGATTTTGAACACTTGAAGTGTCAGGCACCGCTCCGGGAAAGCTCCAATCCCAGCTTGCAGGTGTGCCGGTTGATATATCATTAAATGTAACAGCAGTTCCTGAACATATTATGGTGTCGTTAGTTGTAAAATCAGCTACAATAGGAGGAACTCCTGCAACAGAATCGGTGATAGCACGGAAGTGATAATCATCAGTTATATTTACCCAAACGCCACCGGTATCAGCAAAAGTACGGATAGCTATTCCCGGAGTAGTTTGCGATATCCAGACCTCTCCAGAAGGCACTGTAAATCCTATAAAAATATCACCGGATAAGTTGGATAACTGTGCGGAATAAGGTCGCAGATCAACCCTTGTAATTCTGTTGGGTTCAGCCAGAGTAGCTTCAGGAAATACAATAACTGGCGTGATCAGGTCCGCTCCGGGTATACCGCCTCCATCATTCCAAATATGTACCATCATGCTATCATTTGGCCGGGTGGGGTCAGTATAATTTCTGATCAAACAAGTAACCAGGCCGGTCGTTCCGGGTAATGTTATACGAACTGCAGCTCCGGGATATCCATAGGGAGATGCCGGACCGTAAGAATTCACAAAATCAATCTGAGCATTTTCGTAGGCGATATAATTTCCTGAAATATAGCCAGATGTGTCGCTTTGAGTGCTATTCAAAGAATCAGAAGCATCGGTAGCAATAATCCAATAATCTATCCAGGCACCTGCCGGCTGCTGCGGAACGGCAAATAAATAATTATCTCCTATAGTATTAACGCCATTAACAGTTTGAAGTGTCCCCCCATCTACGGTATAAACTAATTCAGCAACACTAATGCCTGATATATCAATGATCTCAGCCATTAAATTCTGGTCATATAATGAACCTTCATAAAGTTCAGGAGGGGTATGCAGTATCAATGGAGGTGCATTATCAGTATTATCACTCGTAATCTCAAAATCATCAATATACATACCATCTTCATTGACGGCTCCATCACTTACAAAGAGAAAACGAACCTTGACATTAGCACTACCGACAAATCCTCCTAATGAATAAGTATATTGAATCCAGGGAGTCAGGTTGTTTTCACCATCGAATGAAGCGATGCTCACCCAGTTGGTTCCTCCATCCCCGGATACATCAACGTACGTATAATCGAAACCGCCTTCAATATCATAAATTGCCCAAAAAGATAAATTTGCATCCATTGCGGCAGAAAGGTCCACAGCAGTTGCCAAAGTAGCATAGGATGTTTCCGAATCAGCGTAATTGCCGGTAGGGCTTTCAGTCAATGAGTTGACGCCTGAATTGGAGTATAAGGAAGATAATCCCCAATTCCCGGTTAATGTCCAGTTTGAAGTTCCTGACTCAAAGTCGTCAAAGAATTCAACGGTCTGAGCGTTTGATGTTCCTGCCAGCAGAAAGATGTTCAAACAGGTTAGGGCGATTATTCCTTTTAATTCCGGAATCGAAAGCATATTTTTTGTTTTCATAATAATATAATTAGTGCTTGTGTAAAAATAAGCTATTTTGATTAAATAATTATTTATACTGTTCAGGTGCTGAAATCAAAAAACCGCTGCGTGTTTTGTAACTTTAGTATCTACTTCTTTGTAAGAAACACAATCCCAGACAGGACAAACATGTTTACAAAGTAAGCAGCCAATGCATTTTTCCTCATCAACACCTGCTATTCTAGATACAGGATCAAATTGTATTGCCTGGTTTGCAGCATCATGACAGGAAATGTAACATTGACCACAACCAATACATTTACCTTCATCAATGATCGAAACAACCTGGTAGCGGGTATTAAATTCAGACGGGTCAATGAGCTTTTTGGCTGCTTTGCCTATTATTCCGGTCAATGACTCAATGTTTCCGTCAATCATATAGTCACTTAATCCTTCTATCATATCTTCAACAATTCTATAACCATACCTCATTATTGCAGAGGTGACCTGAACAGTTGTTGCACCAAGCAACAGGAAATGTAATGCATCTACCCATGTTTCTATACCACCGATTGCAGATACGGGTAAATTCAACTCTTCTGAATTATATAATTCTGATACGAACCTCATTGCAATTGGCTTTGCAGATGTACCCGAAAATCCTGTAATGCCAGACTGTCCATGAATATTCGGAAGAGGTGTAAAACTGTCAATATCAATATCGGTGATAGCCCTGATGGTGTTAATAGCAGAGATACTATCTGCTCCTCCATTTTTTGCTGCAAGGGCAACAGGGATCATATCCGTGATATTCGGGGTCATTTTTGCCATTACCGGCAGTTTGCCTGCTTTCTTAACAACTTCAGTAAAGTGTGATACCGCCTCATAATCCTGTCCAATTCTGTGCCCTGCATCCTCTCTTGCCATTTGCGGGCAGGAAAAATTGAGTTCCAACATATCTGCACCGGCATCTTCAGACATCTTTGCAAGATCAGCCCAATCTTCATCACTAAATCCCATGATGCTTGAGATAATTACTTTCTTCGGGTATTGTTTCCTGAGAATGGCAATATCCTTAAAATTATCTTTTGTTGGTCTGTCTGAGATCTGCTCGGCATTTTGAAGCCCGACAAATCTTTTATCTCCATAATGATATGCATTCAATCTCGGGGAAGGCATAATGATCTTAAAGCTCTTGTCTATCCCTATAGTCTTAAATACTATTCCACCCCAACCGGCATCAAAAGCCCGTGAGCACATTTCTGCATGATTACCAACCGGTGATGAAGAAAGGAAAAACGGGTTTTCACATTCAACACCGCAGAAGTTAATACTTAAGCTTGCTTTAGTTTTCATAATTAATTGTATCGGAATTAAAAAATATTGATAAAAACCACAAATTACACAGATTTCACTGATTTTTAATCTGTGTAATCTGTGAAATCTGTGGTTTCATTTACTCATAACGCGCTGGCATACGCACTAAAACCCCTCGTTCATTTATTAATTTGCTAAACTGTGTTCTTAAATATATATTTATCAATACTCTCAGCCGCCTTCTTCCCTTCCCCAACTGCCTGGGCTATTGTTGTACCGCCATTAACGATATCACCACCGGCAAATACACCGGGAATATTTGTTGTATAATTGTCATCAGCTACAATAGTGCCTTTCCCTTTGGTCTTTAACCCGGGAGCAAAACTTGATACTTCTTTACCCGGTTTTGAACCAATTGCCTGAATAACAAAATCAATGTTCAGACGAAATTCCGTACCATCAATTTGCCGGGCATTCTCAGGAATAAATTTGCCTGGCTCTATCCATTCAATCTCCTTTCCTTTTATTCCCGTAATTAAACTACCATCAGCAATGATCCCGGTTACCTGTGCACCTGCCCTGAACTTCACAAACATTTTTCGTGCTAACTTAATTTCCTCCTTATCTGCCGGCAATTCTGACAAATGTTCCAGGCAAATGATATAAATTTTCTTAGCGCCTAAAGCAGCAGAAGAGCAGGCAACATCCATTGCAACGCTTCCCCCTCCGATTACTGCTACATTCTTGTTCTCAAAATTGTATTCTTTACTATTTCCCTTTACATTGCGTAAAAATTCAATTGCCTCAGCAACATTAAAATAACCTTCAAACATGGGCAATTGAAAACCTTCGGAAAGTCCTGTTCCAATAAAAACTGCTTTATAACCATTTGTGAGCATATTTAAAATCTCATCTTCAGATCTAATTTTCGAGTTATATTTAATTTCAACTCCCAGGTCAAGCAGGTTCTTTGTATCATGATCTATTGCTTCAACAGGTAATCTGAACCATGGTATGTTCCACCTTGCTATTCCACCGCTACCTTTATCTTTTTCGAAAATTGTTATATCATACCCATATTTTGCCAGTTCAGCAGCACAGCTCATACCGGCAGGCCCGGCTCCAATAACAGCTACTTTGCCTTTGTTTTTTAAGCCAATTTCAAGTGGCTCAATGCCAATATTCCTGCCGTATTCCGCAGCAAACCGCTGTAAGCCGGCAATATTTACCGGGTCTTCCAAGGCAACTGCACTACATTTTTCTTCACATAATTTATCAACCGGACAAATGAACGCGCATACCGACCCTAAAATATTATTATTTCTTATTGTTCTTGCAGCTCCTTTGTAATTAATAAATTTTATCTGCCTTATAAATTTCGCAGGGTCTGTTCCGGCAGGACAAGCATCACTACAAGGCGCATCTTTGCAAAGCAAACAACGGTTTGATTCCTTAATTGCATCCTGCAAGCTTAATGGCTCTCTCATGAGTTTAAATTGCTCGATATTGCTTCGGTCTATGGGCTTTTTCATATAGTATTATATTATAATTTTTCTTTTTTACGTGGGGAAAAATATAAAAAAATTCTTCGGCTATGTGATTTTATTTATTGTTTTTTTTGTCAAAGTTAATAATTTTTCAAGCTGTCCGCCTTCACTGGCATATCCTACTGTGATGTTGTCTGCAAGTTCAATCATCATTTTATTTCTTATTTGGGCTGTCTGTTCTGTTACACGTTTTATTTTTTTGTCAAATGGAGTAATGATAAGTAATCTGCCTTGTTCCATTGGCTGTTTTAATTCGGGTTCAAGTTTTTCTTTTAATCCTCTGGCTAATGCAATTATGATGGGTTGTTGACCTTTGAGCAAATAATGAAACACATCTTTTTCAATTTGACTGTGAAAGCCGCTGATAACGCAATTTCCTGCTTCTCTTTGTGAGATTGCCCAGTCATAGCATTTTAATACTGCCGATGCTGAAATTTTACGACTGCAGAGAAAAGCTATTTTCTTTTGCTCTAACAATATCTCATTTCCTTTTAGTTGTTCTATCTTCATTTTCCATTACATCTTTAACTTGGACACTATGACCAAGTTCATGTCCAAGTTCATTATTTACTCCACACTTTTTAGTATCTTTTACATTTACAACATAGACAGCATTTCTATGTTCTTGTCTATGTATGGCATTATTATCATCTCTATTACCTCCAACATAGACAGCATGACTATCTTCTTGTCTATGTTGCACTATATCTCAATTTGGGTGATTTAGGATTTTCTCCATTAGTCTTAATAAGTTTAAGTTCCAACATTTTGCTAAGATGTCTGCTAGTAGTTCTGGTAGTTACACCAAACTGAATAGTATAATCCTTAGCTGAAACTTCTCCCTGACTCTTTATCCATTCATAACCTTTAAGCTCATCATCAGTTAACTCTCCAATTCGTTTATGTTCAGAAACTTCAGCAATAGCTTTCATATTTCGAGGAAAACTCAAAGATAGAAAAGGTTCTACAAAAGCATATTCCGGTAATGGAAGATCAAATACCTCATATAGCGACCGAAGCGTTTTCATGCCAAATCCCTTTTCTTCAACGTAGCCCATCAAACTGAACACATAAGTCAGCATTGGATTTCTGCTAATAGAAGGAGCCTTAAATGAGTTTAATTGTTCGAGAGAAATAGACGGCAATGGTGCACCGGGACTTTTAATGACAATTTTAAAATCATCTATTTCAACGGATGATTTAGCCCCTTCAATCATATAATCACGGTGAACCAGTGCATTAATTATTGCTTCTCGAAGAACTTTTGGTGGAAAATCAGGAATGTCTTTTCGTTTAAAAGAAGAGGTGTCTTTTGCCAATGGCAATACTTTTATAAGCCATTCTTCTACCAAATCGGGGATTAAAACAAGAGCCTGGTCAAATGTTTTTGGTTCAACTTTATGCTTACCATATTCAACTGAAGCCATTAATGCTGCTTGTTTGAACTTACTCCTTGGATTTTTACCAAAAAGCAGTATTCCAAAACCTGTTGGCCGGTAAACTTTATCTTTATCATCAAATTGAACTACTCCAACATCCGCAAGATATTCATGAAAAGAAGTATCTGAAATCTTGAATGATAGTTTTGCTTCTGAGATAAACTTATCTAATGCCTCATCAGAAAACTGGCTTAAATCTGCTGTTTTAATGGGTTTTTCAATTGGTGTTAATAAATCCTCTTCTTCTTTCTTTTTCTTTCTTTCATTTGCCTGCTTAATAAACTCAGTATTTTCATCTTCAATAATTTTTTGAAGATCCCTGTCGAACATAATTATTTTCACATAATTATCTTCCAGATGTTTTATTCCTTTACCATAAACAGTATAATCCGGATCAGTAATACCAACATAAACGGTTTTTATTCTTGCTTTTGAAGTCCGTTTGCAACAAGCTATTTTTGGAGGTGTTCTTTCAACACAAGGCTCAAGTGTGGTAAACAAAATACAATCATCAAGTTTTTTGTTCCCAAGTTTTCTTTCAAGTAAGGTAAATTCCGCATGATCGCCATCTCTGAGTTCTCCTCTGTGAGCTCTTTCAATTTTACCGTCCGGAAATAACAAAATTGTTCCAACCTTGGGCGGCACTTTACCATCTGGTCTTGGTTCATTCATGCTCTTATTCATCTCCTCAATTGCCAATTCCATGTAAGGCCTTGGATTAAATATTTCTTCTTTTTTTGCCATAGTTCTTTATTTTATTCTTCCTCCCCATTCTCCAACTCTTTCCCCATCCTGTATTTTATATCGTAATTGATAATAAAATCCAACTCCTCTGCCGTGAAACCGTAATGCTCGGCAAGGACGGTGTCTATTTCATCAATGATGGGTTTGGATAATCTTGGTTGAAACGATTGTATTTCAAGTATTCCTGCTCGCTTATCGTTTCGAATTTGAAAAATGGAATTCTCCACTAAATCTTTCAATAATTTGGCTGAAAGAGATTCCATTATTTTAAGAATTGAATCGTCAATTTTATCTAATTCAACAGGGAACTTGAGAATTTCTCTTGAATTTACATTTCGGCAATCAGAAAATGTAATGAAGAACCAAAAGAACAAATTACTATTTAAGACACATAATAAAGTATCTTTTTCATTTGCTGTTCCAACAGTTATTTCCTTTAATTCTGATGGTTCAATTTTATTTTTATGTTCATCGTAGATTACAGGTGGGTTTTCAAAGAACTGAATAAAATGCTGTAGTTTTCTTGTATATCTTACTTTATTGCTTGATGACCTAACTATAACATTGGAAACCGTTAATTTCTTGTTTAATAAGGCTTTGAGAATTGATTTTTCAATATCAGAAGAAATTTTGGGATACCCACTAATATTGAATAGATTATCCTTAACATCTTGAAATGAAAGTTTGCTAAATAAATTTTCACGCTCATCAGATAGCCACCTATAATATTTAGTGGTGAAATTAATTGAAGGGTCATTATTAGTACTGATAAAAATTGTTAACCTTTTATCTACACCGTCAAACAGCTTTGAAGGACGAACTCCAAAGTTTGAATAATAAAAACCTGTTTTACTTTTTGAGCAGACCTTGCGTAATGTGGAATATCCATCCGTTGAAACAATAGATATAGGAACAATCATTCCAATTCTTCCTTTAGAATTAAGCAATGACAAAATTGCCCTTTCTATACACATTGCATATAAATCACCGCAAGGTACTGTTTCGTAGTTATTAAGTTTGCATTTCACATCTTTGAGTGAAACATAAGGCGGATTCCCAATCACTACATCAAACCCATCTTTGTCATGAATTATCTCATAAAACTCCGCAAACCAATGAAAAGGCTGGTGTGTTTCAATCCATTTTTCAAATTTCAAGCCTTCTGCTTGCTTATGTAGTAAAAGGTTTAATTCGTGATTCAGTTCTTTCAACCGTTTATTAAGGTCGTCTTTGGCAGTTTTAAAATCTTTGTAATCATCACCGGTGTTTAATTGTATTTCTTTGTATCGGGTGAATGCCCGTGCAACGATATCGCATTTTTCTTCAATTTCATTTTTAACAAGAGCACCCATCATATCTTCAATCAGGCTTTTTTCCAATTCCTTTTCGGTTGCAAAACCAACAAGTGTATTTCCTGCCCTTATATTAAAATCAATATCCGGTAATGGTTCTAAACCTAAATTAGGTTTTCGGTAATCCACTTCAACTGTTGCCACTAATTTTAAAAATAAGCGGAGTTTGGCTATTTCAACAGCTTCATTCATTATGTCCACGCCATAAAGGTTTCGCAGTATGATGCTCTTGTATATGAAGTAGCTTAAATTTGGATGTTCGGGGCTTTTTACCTGTTCCAAAATTTCTTCAAAAAACTTGTATTTTCCTTTAGCCGCTTCGGTAACAAAGTTTTCCATGCGCTGAATGCAACTTTCATAAAGCGGTTCTAAAATATTCATGGCTGCAAAAAGAAATGCACCAGAACCACAGGTCGGGTCAATAATAGTAACGTTGTTGAGTGATTTGTAAAAATACTTCAGAAATTCATGGTCAGTTGTGCTTTCTACAACATCTTGTGCAAACTGGCGAATATTCAGGTTGTAGGTAATAAAATCATTGATGGTAGTTATTTCACCTTTTTCAATTTTGTTTTTTACTTCGGCATATCGGTTTCTGCGGTCAACTACTTCCCGCCATATTTCTGTCGGTAATGCAAATTTAGTTGGAGCAGCCTTGTTCCATTCTATACGTTTGCTAACATCTTTTATTCCAGTAGCTATTTTTGCGGGTAATTCTTCTTCAACTCCTTTTTTTACAGCATCGTAAATGTAAATGTCACCGCTTTGATTAGCAGATTGCCATATTTCACCATCGTTTAAAAATGCTTTTGGGTATTGGCGTTTTGTTTCATCAAACAAATAAGGTAGAATGCAATTTTTGCTGATGTAGTCAGTAATATCCTCCTTAGTGTAGTAAGCACCCATATTTGCCCTGTCGTTGATATACTTTTCAAAAATATATCCGATAACATCAGGGTTGATGTCCTTGCCTGTGGCTGTAATTCGTGTGTCGAGATGCCATTCATACTGGTCGAAAAAATCAAAAATCCGTTCAAATGCTTTATCCTCAATGTCAATGGCGTTGTACATTTTCTCCAATTCGTGTTCGTCAAACAAACCGCCATTGAGATAGGGAATTTTTCCGATTTCTATTTTAACTTCTTCCTTTTGATTAGTTTCATTTAAGCCCTGATGAAATAAAACTAAAAGGAAGTCCCGGTAAAATGAATAGAATTTATTTTTTCCTTTTTTAACCTGACAGGCATTTAATTTATCCCGCAGATAATTCTTGTTGTCATCCAAAAATCCCTTTTTTTGTATAAAATAGCAGAACATTAAGCGGTTAAGCATTAATGAAGCATACCATTCCTTGTTTACTTTTTGGTCAATTCCTTTAATGAAATTCAGAAATGAAGTATGCTCTTTTTTAAATTTATCATAAAACTGCTTTGTAACTTTTTCAGCGTTTGCATGGAAATTATCAGCCATTCGTTTTGTAACATCAACAATAGTAATTTTTTCTTCTTCGTCCATTTCAAAGAAAATGCCTGATGCCCGCTGGTATAATAATTCAGGGTCTTGTGAAATGTGGTAGCGTGTTTCGGTAACTTTGGTTGGTTTGCCGGATTGTCTTACGACCAATTGCCAAATTTGCTCTTGGTTTTTAGCGTCACAGAAAATAATTAAATGCTCCTGAAACAGTTTTGTAACTTTAGTTTCAATTTTTTTACGGGTATTATAATCGGGAATAAGTCCTTTGTCGGTCGGATTGCCTGCCCGTTCCGCAGGCGGGCAAAGCAGGATTTTAAAACCACTTTTTTCGGCAACTGCTTGTAGTGAAAAAGTAAAATTATCAACAGAAATGGGTTGTTTGGTTTTATCGTTATTCCAGCCCATTTCATTAAAAAGCATACGAAAATTGAACTGTTTTATGTAGCCGGAAAAATCATGTTTACTTATCGCCATATTCTATTTCAGTTTTGTTATTTGCCGATTAGCCATAAGCGATTTCATTTGGGTAATTGCTATTTGGTTCAATTGCTTCAATCGTTCAGGTTGGGATAAGCCTTGATTTATCAGTACTGCATTGATGCTTTCCATATTAGAAAGCACCACCAATTGTTCAATAGTTGCTTCATCCCTGATGTTACCTTGTTTCTCAGGATTGGCATCCCGCCACTGCTTTGCTGTCGAACCGAATAAAGCTACATTTAGCATATCTGCTTCATTGGAATATACATAGTTTATCTGGTTTTTACTCAACTCTTTTGGAATAAGATTCTCTTTGATGGCATCGGTATGGATATGATAATTTATTTTAGCAAGGGTTCGTTGCAAATTCCATTCAAGTTTTAGCCGGTCGTTTTCATCTTCCTTAAGTCGTTGGAATTCTTTGATAAAATAAAATTTAAATTCAGCACTTATCCATGTGGCAAATTCAAAAGCAATATCACGATGTGCAAAGGTTCCTCCATATCTTCCTGATTTAGATGTAATTCCAATTGCATTGGTGGTTTCTATCCATTTTTGCGGGGTAAGTGTGAAACTATTGGAGCCAGATTCATTTTTAAAAGCATCGAATTCGATGCTTTTAAAATTTGGATTATTCAATTGCTCCCATAATCCACAAAACTCTATAGCACTACGGGTACGAATCCAATTTTGAATAATGTAGTTCGTACGATCAGCATCTTTGTATCTTGCCATATCGGTCAGTGAAATGTAATCTGCTGACTTATCGGCAAACAATGCTATTTCCCGGCCTTTTACAATGATTGTCTTGTTTTTTGCCATGCCATGTACTATTTGTTTATTAATCCCATTGAACAAATTATTTGAGGTTCTTTGTTGGGCATTTCATCCTGATTTACAATGCAAAGCTTATCTTCTTCACGCAAGGAAACGACAAGGTTAACAAGATCTTCGTCAGAAATACCTGCTTTAAGCTGACGGTTCAATGTTTCCCTTGCGAATTCTTTAAATGGGTATTTATAAATATCATCAACGGCTTTCTTTAATGCATCGTTCACAAATATGGTATTTTCATATTCCTTACAATACCTGTCAAGACGCATGTAAACCCTGTATTTCGCACCGGTCTTTTTACCAAGTGAGCTACCGGTAATTTTCTCATCGACCCGGATATATTCAATACCTTTCTTTACAAGTTCATGATGTTTTAAGATTCTATACAGTGGTTCTACATCGGAGTTACAAGCCGCTGCTTTTAGAATTGTAAGCTGTGATTGTGTAATAATATTTCCCTTGGTATTTACCCATGCAAGTACATCATTTTCATCATAAGTTCGGGTATAAACGATCACACCTTCTTTTTCAGCCGCCAGATTATTTTGTTTTGTAGCATAAATGACATTGGGTAAATTGGGTATTGTTTTTATAAATTCAGGTGTTTCATCGGTTGCATTTTTCCATATTTGGAAAGCAAAAGAAGCTAAATCAACTTCGCTATCCCCATCTTCTTCGTCCAAAATACCAGATTTTTCGTTATAGAGATCTTCAATATTAATTGGGTCGCCATCAAAAAAAACTTCATCGGATCCAACAACTTCAGCATTTTGACGTATGCGATTTGTAAGCCTGTGGCGCAGATTAATTATTTGCTCAATTCCATCTTCCGGCAAAAACGAATAGCATATTATTTGTTCTGCCTTTTGTCCAATACGATCAACACGTCCTGCTCGTTGTATAAGCCTTATTATTGCCCAAGGCAAATCATAATTCAAAATTATATGGGCATCCTGCAAATTCTGCCCTTCACTCAGAACATCTGTGGAAACTAAAACCCTGATGTCATTTTTTGTTTCAGGTATTTTGTTGCTTACCGGACTAAAACGGTACGCCAATGCAGTTGGGTTTTCGCTATTTCCGGTAACGTGTTCAAGTTGTTCAAGTTTTCGGATTTTTAAATGCTCTGATAAATAATAAGCAGTATCGGCATACTGAGTAAATATCAGCACTTTTTCGTTTTTGTGTTTGTTAGATAACAGTTTGTGCAAAGCATTCAGTTTTCTATCTTCATTCACATTCCAATCGTTGCCTACTTTTAATATTTTTATTATATCAGAACAATCAGTTGACAATTGTTTGAGCAAAACCGGAGCGAAAAATTCACTTCTTATCCAATCAAATTGATGTTTATACTTGCTGCTACTATACAATTCATAAACCTTTGATGCTTTTTTCAAATAAACATTTTCATTAAGTATAAAATTGATGGTATTTTCATCTTCACCATTATTATCAGTATCATTATCCTCCAGAAAATCATCAAGGTTTTGAGAAATGTTTTTGCCAATAGGAACAGGTAAATTGTTTTGAATAGCATAGAAAAAAACATAGTTCCGCAAAATATGCCTGCTTATTGAAATAAGAAAAGAAAAGCCACTGCTTTCAAGTCTTTTAAAAAGATTTGTCCTGCAAAATCCCATTAATCGTTTTCCTGCACGTGATAAATTTGCTATGATTACTTCTTCCTCTTTAGTTGGTTTAATGGAAGGCTTTTGTAGTATATAATTTGCTAAACCGTAACGAGGCAAATCAAGTCCATTAATAATATCTACAACACTTTTGGAATATAGTTTTGCGTATTGGTCTTTTGGATTATCGGGGTTAAAGTCAAATTCAACTTTTTTAGGAATTCTATCAGGGAAATAAGACCGTGTTCCGTCTGAAAAAGTCAAATACTTTCTGTTTTTATCAGGGTCTAATTCTGCATAGTTTTCTTTAATAAAACTTCTTGTTCTGCGAACAAGATAAAGCCGCATTAATTCACGCCAATCATCTGCATAATGACTTTTTTCAAAAGCTTTAATACTGCGAATAAAAGTTTCTGTATGTTGTGCACCAAACTGTACTTGTCCGCCTATATTGTTTATATAATTTTCCGGACTAATTCCCAAATCTTTATCATCCGAAATAAAAAGACGAAGTTGATTTGATAAGTCCAAATAGGATTTGTTATAGGGAGTTGCAGAAAGTAAAATAACCTTACTGTCATTTTCTTCAAGATATGCTTTTATTGAACGATAACGACTACCCTGATCGTTTCGTAAGTTGTGGCTTTCATCTATTATTACAAGTTTATATCTGCGTAAATCCGGCAGTTTTCTTTGTACTTCGCCTATTGAAATTACATTTGCCTTTAAATCATATCTGTTGATGTAGCCTGACCACATCGTTTTTAGATTTGGCGGGCAAATTACAAGCGTTGAATAGAAAAAATCCTCTTCAAATATTTTTGCTAAAGCACATGCTGTAATTGTCTTTCCTAACCCGACAACATCACCAATAAAAACACCTTCGCGGCTGTTTAATTTTTTTGCTGCGATTAAAACGGCTGCTTGTTGAAAAGGCAGAAGTTCTTTTTTAAAGACTTTTGGAATTTTAAATTCATTCAATCCGGCTCTTGCTTCTTGTGAAAGATGATAAGCCATTTTCAGGTAAATATGATAAGGTGAAACCAAACGGTCTGCCGCCCAGCTATTATCAATGATATCAATTAGTTCTTCAGTAATATCAATACACCAGCGATCTTTCCAACGATCATCAAACCATTTAGCTAATTTTGTTGCAGCATCCTGATCCATTACGTCAACATTCAATTCTCCTTGTTTTGCAGGGCCGGCCAATGTCAGGTTACTGCTCCCCAAAAAACCAACTACCGGCACACGTTTATCTTCGCTGTAAGCTAAATAAAGCTTGGCATGCAAAGGATAGCGTAAATGAAGTTTAACGACTACCTTTTTATCTTTCATCTGTTGGCTTAACTTGCGTAAAGCCCCTTCATCTGCATCTGATGGCGTTCCAATTGTAAGTTGGTCTTTAAATTCCTGAGCTAATCGTTTTTTTAGTTTTACAGCTTCGTTTTGGTCGAGTATATAACCTTCATCCGCTTTGAAATAATCACGAAGTATGTCAACCGGTAATTTTTGCATACCAACTAATAGTCTGCATATTCTATGAAAATCATCCTTTTCTTCGGTTACTATTGATCCTGATAATGAATCAATTTTATCTGCAATTTCTTTCCAACCACGAAGATTAAAATAGCCTACACAAAAATCTGTTCTTTGAGAAACTTCTAAAGTTTCATTTAACCCTTGTGTAAGGTGGTTTTCAATATTGTCGTAAATCTTTGGCATATAATTAATTTAAATTCAAATGCGCCTTTTTCAAGATCAAGAATAGTTTTTCAGGTAATCCTATATGCATCATACTTTGCCCCGACATTCGACAAGGCAACTATATAGTATGATAGAGTTAAACTCAATGCACCGTCCACTCATCTTCGATATCAAATGATTACACAGATTTACCCATATCATATAATACATCCGGGCAAAAATCCAATCCGTTATTCCAATATATTGTTTCCCATTCGGGCTGTAACTTTACACTGTTAAAATAATCAGGATCCAATAGCGCTTTATATTTGCTGTTTTTTGTTTTACTTCTGGACTTTATTTTTTCTTCCAGATCAAGGATCTTTATCTCACCCGTATTAAACCTTAAAGTAAGTTTATAAGGTTCTTTATTGATAATTTCTTTTATGAGATATAACATTTATGATTTATTTTATTGGTTCAATTTTATTAATTTCAGGATTATCTTTTTGGCTTTCTTCCCAATTTTCTATTAATTCATCTCTATGTAATTCAGTCCATGCCTGGATCAATCTCAACTGTTTTTTCGGAAAACTTCCTTCCATCAAGTCACCGGATTCTATTTCAAACCGTGCATTATACTCTCCATACCTTGCGTGAAAATGTGGTGGTGGATGATCATCTGCATACATGGTTATAATTATTCCGAAAAATCTGCTTATCTCTGGCATACCTTATTATTTAAAATTATCCTAATATAAAAAATTATAGGCATATTACAATTCCGTTAATTTCCCATAAGTCTCAGGTCTTCTGTCCCTGAAAAACTGCCATGTTGAGCGGACTTCATCTATCATATCGAGATCAAATTCCGCCACCAGCAACTCATCCTTATCTTCAGAAGCTTCAGCAATGATCTTACCTTTTGGGTCTACAAAATATGAAGTTCCATAGAACTTACCCAAATTCCACGGTTTCTCCTCCCCTACCCTGTTGATACATCCCAAAAAGTAACCGTTGGCAACGGCATGGGCGGGTTGCTCTAACTTCCATAAATATTGGGATAATCCTGCAACCGTAGCAGACGGATTATATACTATTTCCGCCCCGTTCAGCCCGAGCACTCGCGCTCCATCGGGGAAGTGCCTGTCATAGCAAATATAAACACCGACTTTTGCATACTTGGTATCAAACACAGGATAGCCCAGGTTCCCGGGTTTAAAAAAGAACTTTTCCCAGAACCCCGTTGTGTGAGGTATATGGTTTTTCCTGTACTTACCCAAATATTCGCCTCCGGCATCTATCACGGCAGCGGTATTGTACAAAAAACCGGGTTTTTCCTTTTCATAAACAGGTACAACGATGACCATATCATATTTTCTTGCATATTCCTGCAATTTTTCCGTTGTTGGGCCGGGAACAGACTCGGCAGATTCATACCACTTCTTATCCTGTCCGGGACAAAAATATGGCGTATTAAAAATTTCCTGCAGGCAAAGGATCTGAACACCCTGTTTACCTGCATCTTCAATATAAGGAATATGTTTTTGGTACATCGCATCCATTATCTCCTGGATTGTACCCTCTCCCTCGGTCATAGGGAGTGACATTTGAATCAAACCTGATTTGATTTTTCTTGGCATGGTTATTAGTTTAGAGTTTAATTTGTTAAAAAGGTTTTGAAGCTATTGTTTTTTACCACTCACTAAGAACACTTAGTTTCGCTAAGTTTTTATTTAAGTTATTCATTATATGATCAGGGAAGTTTTTCCTCTTTTAATAAATTGCCCACATCCTTTGCCGATCTTAACTTCTCCATCATCTATAGCAACCTTTCCCCTTAACAAAACTGTCTTGCATTTGCCTGTCACTTCCCACCCTTCATAGCCAGAGTAATCACAGTTCATGTGGTGTGTATCAACAGAAAGGGTGTGCTTTTCTTCAGGATCAAATATAATTAAATCAGCATCAGAGCCAATAGCTATACTTCCTTTTTTGGGGGATAAACCAAATATTTTAGCTGCGTTTGTTGATGTAACCTCCACAAATTTGTTCAAACTGATCCTGCCCTTTTCAACTCCTTCCGAATATATAAGTTCCATCCTGTGTTCAATACCCGGCATACCATTAGGTATCTTTGAAAAGTCATCCTTACCCATTTTCTTCTGCTCAAAAGTAAATGGTGCATGGTCGGTACCTATAACCTGTACAAGCCCCTGGTTCAATCCAGCCCATAATGTTTCCCGGTCTTTCTTTTCCCGCAGTGGGGGGCTCATCACCCATTTGGCACCATCAAAATCTTTCTCATAAAGGGAAGCATCGAGTAGGAGATACTGAGGGCAAGTTTCCACAAATACCTTTTGATTCCTCAATGTTGCATTGCGCACTGCATTCAGCGCACCTTCGCAGGTAAGGTGAACGATATATGCAGATACTCCGGTGTGGTTAGCCATGTCAATAAAGCGCCTGGATGCTTCGGCTTCGGTTATCTCGGGCTGGGACAGGTAATGGTATAACGGAGACAGTTTCCCTTCGGCTCTATGTTTTGCAACAAGATTATCTATTATATCCCCGTTAGTTGCATGAACCTGAACAAGACCACCGAGCTCCTTCATCTGCTTCATCAGGGCTACCATCTGCCCGTCATCTATCATTAAAGCGCCCTTATATGCCATAAAGGTTTTAAAGGATGTTATTCCTTCCTTCTCAATAATATCTACCAACTCCATGCTTATCTTTTCGTTATAATCAGTAATGGCAATGTGGAATGAATAATCACCAAAGGTGTTTCCTTCTGACCTCCCACGCCATTCTTCAAGGGCTGAGGAAAGCGACTTTCCCTGCGTTTGTATTACATAGTCAATTACAGTCGTTGTTCCACCATGCAGGGCAGCACGGGTGCCGGTCTCATAGTTATCGCTTGTGAATGTTCCCATGAAAGGCATGTCAAGGTGAACGTGAGGGTCAATACCGCCCGGAAATACTAATTTGTCTGAGGCATCAATGGTTTGGTCTGCTTCAATATTCAAACCCTTTCCAATAGTAGAAATTGTTTCTCCTTCAATGAAGATATCGGCAATATAATCATCAGATGCTGTGATGATCCTGCCGTTTTTGATCAGTATACTCATGTTGCTATTTTTTGAGACTGTGTTTATTTAATTATAATTTTGTACGAAAATAAAAAAAAGGAGCTTATAAATTTACATAATATTTACAATGAATAAAGTAAGTTATTTATATCCACACAAGCTGGAGCAATTAAGAAAGTTCTCCTCCCGGCTTAACAGAATGATGAATAATGGTTCTTTTTACCGTTTGTCATCACACAGACGTTATGTGCTCATTCAAAGGATCAAAAGGTTATATCGTCAATTGCAGAACTATATTCCTGAATTTAGATTAAAACACATACTTGGATCTGCAGCTCTTTTGCTTATAATGAATACAAAAATATCCAGCGCTCAAACATTTGGGCCTCCTCAAATAAACCCTTTTGGATTAACCAACACCAATAATTCATTCCCAACTTTTGTTGATATTGATAGCGATGGCGACTATGATGCTTTTGTAGGTGAGTACTATGGCTTGATAAAATACTTTAAGAATAATGGTAACAATACTAATCCATCATTTGCCGCACCTCAAACCAATCCATTTGGATTAGCTAGTGCTTTTTATCTTGCTGCTCCATCTTTTGCTGATATTGACGATGATGGAGACCTTGATGCTTTTATTGGAGAAGGATATGGTGCAATAAGATATTTTGAGAATACAGGTAATAATACTGCCCCGGCTTTCGCTTCACCTCAAGTCAATCCTTTCGGATTGACAAATACCGACTACTATGCTTTCCCAACACATACAGACATTGACAGTGATGGAGACTACGATATTTTTGTCGGGGAATACTACGGTGCTATTAAATATTTTGAAAACACGGGTTCCAGTACCTCACCAGCATTTGCATCACAACAGACAAATCCTTTTGGATTAACAAATGTCGCAGGATATATTTCAACGCCATCTTTCGTTGATATTGACTGTGACGGTGACTTTGATGCTTTCATAGGCGGAGAGGATTATGGCAGCATTACTTATTTTGAAAATACCGGATCAAACACTGCTCCTTCATTTGCTCCAGCTACATCCAATCCCTTTGGTATAAAAAGCACTGGTGGTTTTGCTGCCCCAAGTTTCGCAGATATTGACGGTGACGGGGATTTTGACCTTTTTATTGGGAATTACAACGGTTCCATTATTTATTATGAGAACACAACAACACCTGATTGTCCCTCACCTATCAGTCTGTCAGCAGACAATATCTCCTTAAACACAGCAGATCTATCATGGGCATCTACTAATCCCGGCACTGCCTATACACTTGAATATGGACCTTCAGGATTTACACCCGGATCAGGAATCACGTTAGCTGGAACATCTGCTACCGGTGTTAATTCACAAAGCATATCCGGCTTGAATGCCACAACTCTATATGAATTCTACATTCAGGAAGACTGCGGTTCAGGCAATTACAGTGATAATGTTGGTCCGCTTTTATTCGCAACATCACCTGCAAATGACAATTGTATTGGTGCAATACCTGTTAATTGCGGAGATATATTCTATGGATCAACCGTTAGTGCCACTACCGATACTCCAGATAGCTGTGGCACAACCAATGGTACAGGTGGCGGGGTATGGTTTTCTTTTACGGGAACAGGCGATACTATTAATGCTTCCCTATGCAATAGCAATTACGATACGAAAATAAGGGTGTATACCGGTACATGCGGTTCATTAGTATGTATAACAGGCATTGACGATACCTGCGGGCTTCAATCAGAAGTTGAATGGCTCTCCCTTATGGATACTACATATTACATTCTCGTACATGGATATGGCGATGAAGAAGGATTCTTTACCTTAAATATGTGTAATGCCATTAGTTCTATTAATGAAAGTATCCCGGAATTAAATTTTAATATTTATCCCAACCCTGTTAGTCAAAACTTTAATATTGAAATAAGAGGAAAAAGGAATTTGAATAGTTCAACGTTAGAAATATATAATACCATCGGTCAGATAATGCTTAGGGAAAAACTCAGGGGTTGGTCTAACAAATATCATAAGGAAATTAGCACGGATGGTTTTACCAAGGGGATTTACTTCGTAAGATTAATATCAGAAGATTATATTGTTGTCCGCAAGTTGATAATTCAGTAACAAATAGAAGGATTTTAAAACAGCGGGTAAGTATTATGTAATATTATGTCAACTCTATCAACTTATTGATTTTATATAAACTCTCTTAATACCTTTAAATTAACCTCATCCATATTTTTTTCCTTAGGAGTTTCCAATACCTTGGGGATATCAGGGAATTGTTTCATGATTTGCTTGAAAGGTTCAATGCCTATTTTGCCTTTGCCAATATGTTCGTGCCTGTCCACCCTGCTGCCCAAATCAGCTTTTGAGTCATTTAAGTGAATCACTTTAAGATTTTGCAATCCTATGATCTTATCCCATTTCTCCATAGTATCCTCAAATCCTCCTTTAGTCCTGATATCATAACCCGCGGCAAAAGCGTGGCAGGTATCAAAACAGGCGCCAATCCTTTCAGAGCTTACCATGTCCATGATCTCCCTTAAATGTTCAAATGTTCTGCCAATACTTGATCCCTGTCCAGCCATATTTTCCAACAATATCATAACATTGGAATAATTCGTTTCATCAATAATTTCCTTCAGCGCTTCAGCAATGTTTTTAATACCTTCATGCTCACTCAACTCTTTTGGAAAGCCCGGATGTAATATGGTGAACTTTAATCCCAGGTCGTGGCATCTCTGCACCTCCCCTACCATCGCCCTGATGGCATTAACTTTTTTAACCTTATCGGGATTGGCTAAGTTTACCAGGTAAGAAGCATGAGAAAAGGCAATTTTGATATTTGCTTTATTAAAGCCGGTCTTGAATTTGTCCTGCTCTTCTTTCGTGAACTGCTTTTCTTTCCACTGCCGTTGGTTCTTGGTGAATATTTGAAAAGCATCAATTCCCAATGATGCAGCTTCCTCACAGGCATTATGAACGCCTCCGCTTATTGAACAATGAACACCAAGTAGCATTTAATTTATACCTTTTTTATTAATAATTTTATACACAATACCCATCAGCTATATCAATTGCCCGTGAGATAATTTCAAGACCTTCATCAATCTGCTCTTTAGTTATGCAGAGTGGTGGTGCAATGAATATCCAGTTCCACCGCACGAATGTAAACATGCCTGATTCACGGATAAGGGCAGCCATTTTGTTAGTTACTTCCATTTCATTGGGTTTGGCATTCCAGGGTGTTATGGGTTCTTTTGTTTCGCGATTTTTTACCAGTTCAATACAGCCAAATAAGCCGGTGTTTCGAAAATCACCAATAGAGGGGTGTTTTGTCTTCATTACCTCTACACGTTTCTCAAGATATTTTCCCATGTTTGCAGCATTTTCTATAAGGTTTTCTTCCTCATAAACTTCAATTGTTGCCAAAGCAGCAGCACATGACACAGCATGGGCGGAATATGTCAGTCCTAAAGGCAGGGATTTGTCATTAAAATAATTGGCAATTTCTTCTTTTACTATCATTGCACCTAATGGAATATAACCTGAGGTCAAACCCTTTGCCATGCACATAATATCCGGCTCCACTCCATGATGGTCAATACCAAACCATTTGCCTGTTCTGCCAAATCCGCTCATTACTTCGTCATCAATGATCAGGATACCGTATTTATCGGCAATGGCTTTTATCATTTTCCAGTAGCCGGGAGGGTATTTTATACAGCCGGACGAGCCGGATTCACCTTCCAGCAGTATGGCAGCAACACTGTCGGGGTTCTCAAACCGTATCACCCGCTCAACATGTTCCGCTGCTTTCCGTGCGCACTCTTCAAGGGTTTTACTGCCCCATGGACAGCGGTAGAAATAGGGATTTTCAATATGAACAATATTAGGCATCTGTTGGCTGTCAACAGGGTGTTTCCTGGGATCGCCACCTGCAGATATCGCTCCGTAAGTTGCTCCGTGATATGAACGGTATTGAGCAATGATCTTATGCCTTCCAGTGAATAATCGTGCCAGCTTGATCGCATTTTCGATGGCTTCAGCTCCTCCAAGTGTATAAAATGTCTTTTTTAATCCACCAGGGGTGATCTCTGCAAGTTTTTTTCCTAATTCACCTCTTACTTTTGTGATCATTCCCGGATAAACATAGCTCACTTCTTCCATTTGCTTCATAACAGCTTGCCGCACTTTAGGATGTCCATGACCTATGTTCACATTCATCAACTGTGATGAAAAATCGAGATAACGCTTGCCGTCCCTGTCATAAACATAAACGCCCCCGGCTCTTTCTATATTTATGGGATCCAACCCACTCTGCTTGGACCAGGAGAAAAGTGTGTAATTAAGGTTATTTTGCAGTATCTGGTCTTTTTCTGAGATCGTTTTTATTTGCATATTATGAATGTTTTATTTGTTTATTTTCACTATTGTCCTAATAAATTTAAAAATTCAGATAAGGTCATCTATAAATATCATGAGATTCCTCTCCGCCAGCCGGCGGATCGGAATGACAGTCTTATTTAGAGTAAGGGGTGGGGGTAAGGGCGCGCTTTGCGCGCCCTTACTCCCACTTTCCCAACATAACATAGTTGTCATTCCGAACGTAGCGAGGTCCCTCGTTCCTTGGGATAAACTCCGTGAGGAATCTGTTATAATAAAATCTTATTTCATTTTTAAAATATTCTTCCAAACCTTCTTCAGCTAAATTGGTCACTTCTTGATTTTTTCTTGCCCGTTTAAAGGAACGAACATATTTCAATCTTTTTAACTTTTCAAGAAATCTTTTTAATGCAGTTTCCAATATTTGGTTTTTATTCTTATTTGATTTTTTTGCATAATAATCCAGTTCATTCAATAATTCTTTTGACAACGTACTGGTAAAAACTGTAGAATTTTTCATAGATATATTTATAAAATTAACCTCAGCTCATCCATCCAGTTTTAGCTTCCGGGTTCCACTTGGTGGTTGTCTTTTTGAGCTTTGTCCAGAATTCTATTGAGCTTTTACCCGTGATGTCACAAACGCCAAACTTGCTATCGTTCCAACCGCCAAATGAGAACGGTTCACGAGGAACGGGAACGCCAATATTCACTCCGATCATTCCTGCGCTTGCCCTCTCCTTAACTTCTCTTGCTAAGCCACCGCTTTGTGTATATACTACGGCTGCATTTCCATAGTTTGAGCTGTTCTCAATCTCAATTGCCTCATCCATATCTTTGACACGAATAATAATAATAACAGGACCGAACACTTCCTCTTTGGCTATTGCCATACCAGGTGTTACCTGATCAATGAGAGTTGGTCCAAGATAAAATCCACCTTCTTTGCCTTTAACAACAGCATTTCTGCCATCAACCAAAACCTTAGCGCCTGCTTGTTCGGCTTCAGCAATACTCCTTTCAATTCGCTCTTTGGCTTGTTTGGAAATAATAGCTCCCATATTATCACCCGGTATAATTTTTTTTGCTTCTACACACATTCTATCCACGATATGGTCAACATCTCCAACACCAACCATAACAGCAGCAGCCATACACCTTTGTCCTGCACAGCCAGACATGGAAGCTACCACATCAGAAGCTGTCATTTCAAGATGTGCATCTGGTAATACAATCAGGTGATTCTTAGCCCCTCCCAAGGCAACACATCTCTTCAGGTTTGAAGTTGCCCTCTTGTAAACAATCTTAGCAACCTTTGTTGAGCCCACAAAAGAAACCGCTTCAATACCCGGATGGTCACATATCGCTTCAACGATCTCTTTATCACCATTCACAACATTAAAAACACCATCAGGCAGACCTGCTTCTTTAAGCATTTGTGCTATTCTTATAGAGCTGATTGGGACTTGTTCGGATGGTTTCAATATCATACAATTTCCCAAAGCTATTATATTGGGTATAGTCCAGTGAGGGACCATGTGTGGAAAATTGAAAGGACTGATAGAAGCTACAACACCCAATGGCTTTTGATCCACCCTGCATTCAACCCCCTTGCTGACTTCCATAACCTCACCTGCCACAAATTGCGGTAATGAACAGGCAAATTCAGTCAATTCTACACTTTTTCCCACCTCTGCTGTGGCTTCGCCCATGGTTTTTCCGTTCTCTTCGTGTACTATTGCAGCTAATTCTTTCATGTGCTTTTCCACTAAGGTTTTATAACGGTAAAACACCTGTACCCTTTCTTTGATAGGCATGCCTGACCATCCCGGGAAAACCGCCCATGCAGCTTTTACCGCTTCATCCAGGTCTTCGGCTTTTGATAAAGGAACGGTTGAAATGATCTCACCATCAATAGGGCTGATAACGTCTAAAAGCTCATAACTTTTTGAAATAAATTTACCTCCGATGTAATTTTGCACCCCTGGGTATTTTATAGTTGATATTTCCATAACTTAAATATTAAAATGATTTGATTTGAATTTGATTTTATAACAAACATAAAATTTGAGATAAAATTAAAAATAAAATTTATAATTTTGCTTAATTATAAATTCTCTTAAGAAAATAAAACATATGGAAAGAATTACTATTAATCCGGAAATTTGTCACGGAAAACCTTGCATAAGAGGGATGAGATGGCCAGTTGAGGTTGTTTTAGATATGCTTTGTTCTGAAATGACAATAAACGAAATATTAAAAGACCATCCTGAACTTGAAAAAGAAGATATAATTGCAAGTTTGAATTATGCAAAATTATTAGTTTCAGGTAATGCGATTAAGAACGTTGCATAATGAAAATACTGTGCGATGTACATATTTCTTACAAAATTGTTGATTTTTTTAACAATAAAGGGATTGAAGCCGTTCATGTAAATAATATTCTTGATAAATGGCATACAACAGATCAGGACATTTGTAAATATGCCAATGAAAATAATTATGTTGTTGTCAGTAAAGATGTTGATTTTAGAAACAGTTATTTTTTACAAAAAACGCCTAAAAAATTAATTCGAGTTAACCTTGGTAATATTACAAACAGTGAACTGATTAAAATATTCAACAACAATTTAGCTCTTTTTGAAAAAATTTTTGATAAGGAAAGATTTTATATTGAGATTAATAAAGAAAATATATTTGTATCAAGTTAATAATATTTGGTTAAGTTTTATATTCAATCATAATCTTCTATTCAAGGTTCCTCATATTTTTGTAGAACATGCATAGAAGATCCTTCACCGATACCGTCAACTACTATTTTACGCGGTTCCGGGTTCAACCACCACAGATCAGCGACCCCGTTTCTTCCGGAACGGGAGTGATCATCGTTATACCCTGTTTCAACGAGCCCGGACTTGTTGAAACATTTGAATCCTTATGGCAGTGTGAGCAACCAAAAGGCGTTGTTGAAATAATTACGGTCATCAATTCCGGAGAAGATGCTCCTGATGAATGCATAAGGCAGAACCGCCAAACATACAATGATGCGTTGAAATGGATAGGTTCACATCAACGTGAAAAGCTCGAATTTCACATTTTGAATATTATAAACCTCCCTAAAAAACATGCAGGTGTGGGATTGGCAAGAAAGATAGGAATGGATGAGGCATTGCACAGGTTTGAAAATATAGGCTCGGCGGGTGTGATAGTATGCCTGGATGCAGATTGTAAAGTTGCTGAAAATTATTTAACGGCAATAGAAGATAACTTTGCCCACGGCAAGACAAATGCCGGCACAATTTATTTTGAACACGATATCAATAGAAAAAATAATAAAGTTTTAATCGAGGGGATCTTAAAGTATGAACTCTTTATTCGCTATAATGTGCGAGCACTAAAATTCAGCGGTTTTCCTTATGCATATCATACCGTTGGCTCTTGTATGGCGGTAAGAGCTGATGTTTATGCTTTAGCCGGGGGTATGAACAAGAGAAAAGCCGGGGAGGACTTTTATTTTTTACATAAAATAATTCCTCTCGGAAATTTCGTTGAGATCAATAACACCTGTGTATACCCCTCACCAAGAATATCCGACAGGGTTCCTTTTGGCACCGGCAAAACCATGCTGGACTGGGTGAAAAAACATGAAGAGCCGGCAAGAGTCAAGGGACAAGGTCTAAAAGGGGAATTTTTAACATATAACTTCTCAACATTTGAGGACCTGCGGGCATTAGTTCTTTCAGTTGATGCCTTGTACAACTGCCATGCGAAATCAAACTACGATGAATTGATGGAAAAACTTCCCTTATCTGTCAGGATATACCTTAAAGAAGAAAATTTTCATGAAAAGTTAACTGAAATAATTCAAGAGACCTCATCCCTTGTATCATTCAGAAAACGATTTTTTGCCTGGTTTAATGGATTGAAGATCATAAAATTCGTTCATTATGCGAGAGATCACTATTATGAACAGGTTCCGTTACATGAAGCATGTAAGCTGCTACTTCGCAATAAGAATATTAAATTTGCCGATGAAGTGAAAGAGGTGGAATTATTACAGATTTTCAGAGAGTTGGATCGGGATTCTTTATAATGTAGTGATTAATTATCTATTCAAACCTGGCTATAACCGTTTCCCTGCCAGTGACTTTTTGATTTAACTCAACATCTATCTTTATATTTAAAGGAAGTAAAAGATCCACACGCGAGCCGAATTTTATAAATCCAAATTCATCCCCCTGCGTTACAGTATCCCCTTCCTTACAATAATAAACTATTCTTCTGGCAACAGTACCTGCAATCTGACGAACTAATATAGAAACTTTGTCGTTTTCGATCACAACGGTTGTCCTTTCGTTCTTTGAGGAAGATTTCGGGTGCCAGGCGACTAAATTTTCTCCTGGATGATATTTAAAATATTTTATGTTTCCGCTAACAGGATACCAATTGATGTGAACATCCAAAGGTGACATAAAAATGGATACTTGCTTCCTTTTTTCATTAAAATATTCGGTTTCTTCTACTTCTTCAATAGCTACTATCTTACCATCTGCGGATGCTAAAATATTGTTCTCGTTAATTGTAATGTGTCTGTCAGGGCTCCTGAAAAACATCAAGATCATTATTAATAAAATAACAGAAACAACAGTGCTAATAATGTTAATGGTTCTGTTTCCAGGAACAAAGTAATATAGTAAAACATTTACAATAATTAAAACAACTATTGCAATTAAGATTATTTCATATCCTTCTTTGTGTAGAGACATTATGATTTAGTATCTAAAAAGTTAAATCTTTGCCAATTTTGGCATAAAATTTTAATAAACGTTTCGTGAAGCATAATTGTTACTGGTTACTGGGTGCTGAGTACTGGTAGTAATCACTTCATAAAAAATGTTATCAAAATAAACCAGAAACCAGTTACCAGCCTTCGCAGGCAGTAGCCTGCTTTGGCAGGCGAAGGCCAGCAGCCAGAAACTGTAACTTATGTAGTAATATATTTTTGATAATTTTTATCCTGTTTCGTTCTGGTTCGTCCACCTTATAATTTATCTAATCAATTGCAGGTAAATAAAAACAAAAGGTGTTGAAAGCAGCAACCCGTCAAATCTGTCTAATATTCCTCCATGGCCAGGTAATATTTTGCCGGAGTCTTTAATATTTAAGCTTCTCTTGAACAACGATTGCACCAGGTCTCCCAATGTGCTAAAAACAATGATAATAGCAGCTATTACCAACCAATCAACAACACCAAGTTCTGTAAAATAAATTGATATAATATATGCTATCACAAAACAGATCACTGCACCTCCAATGCTCCCTTCCCATGTCTTTTTAGGGGATATTCTTTCAAATAACCTGTGTTTTCCAAAGTTAATCCCGATCAAATACGCAACGGTATCATAAGTCCAAAGGAGAAAAAAGAATCCCAAAAGAATGTTTGGTTGGTAGCCTATTTCCGGATCGGGACAAACAATATAATTAATCATGGAAAGCGGAAGGGCTACATAAATAATTCCCAGAAAAGTATAGGCAATATTCGTAAACGGCTTTTGTGTCTTGCGGAATAGTTCAACAATAAAAAAAAGAAACAATATGGGAATGATTAATAAGCATGTTAATCCTTCCCAATTAAATCGAAACAAGTTGGGTGGTATGGTGAAAACAAAAAATGTGTTAGACAAAAACAAAAGGAACGCTCCTATTACTCCGATTATTTTTTGTGGTTTTATGCCGTCTTTTTCAGATAATTTGTATAGTTCCCACGTCCCTAATACAGTGATAATTGCGAAAAGGACTACAATTGCGAGTTGAGACAAAAGTATTGAGCCGATTATTATCGCTATAAAAAATACTCCTGTTATTGTTCTAGTAATCAAATTGCTCATTACAACCTATTTTTTTTAATTATATGTATAGCCCTCAAAACATCTTTTTTATTCACATATAATTCTATCTCACCGAATAAATAGGATGAATCTTTCTTATTGATATCTATTGCCTGTATTCCATTTTCAGCTAATACCCCTTTTACTATCTCAATATTATTCACTTGTGTGGAGTTGTAAATATTTACCCAATCCTTTTCCATTATTCACTTATTATCATCCACAAGGAAAACACAGACCTCTTTCGGGCCGTGAGCACCTATTATCAGTGTTTTTTCAATATCAGCAGTTCTGCTCGGCCCGGTAATGGTAGTGATCATAGAAGGAAGCTGGTCTCCGTATTTATCCCTGATACCCTGCAAGGCATCTTTAACATCCTGTACCAATTGCGATGTATATGCCAGCACAATATGTACGTCTGGAAAAACGGCTAATCTTCTTCCGGATGTTTGTTTGGATGAAATGAGGATACTTCCTGTCCGGGCAATTAAAAATTCGCAAAATGTAATTCCAGCAATGATCTTATCTGCTTGTTCAGGGGCGGATGCTGATATTTCAGGATCACTTTTTTGACTCTCCGGCAACCCGGCATCATCAGAATATGAAATTTCCCCTTTGTTTAATAATTCTTTTATATAATTTTCCAGGCAAAAAAGATTTTCCCATTTGGTCTCATTAACCAAACGTTTTAAATTATCAATGAATTCATTTTCATTTTCACAAAAGACAAATTTCCCTGAAACCTCTGTGAACTGGCGGGCAAAAGTAATATCCATCTCAGACCTATCAGGATCAGAATAAGCATAAATGCCTTTATTAAAATCAATCTCGCTATGTAGCGATGTATCTGTTGACTTATGAATAAGGGCTTTCCTGACATTTCTCAGGATTTTTTCTCTTGAAGCGGTTTCTTGCATATTATTGATTGTTTAGTCAATTACATCTAAAATCTTTGCCACATGTGGCAACAATATTTGCACAAATGCACTGGAACTATGTTATATCAATGATTACGCGAATCGTTAATCAGGCGCGAATGAAGCGAATAGTATTCGCATAATTCGAGTTGAAATTAGCGATTCGCGTAACTTTTATCATAAAACCTCTAAGGTTCTGGTTTGTCCAAGTTAGGTTGTTCTTCTTCGTTTTCCTTATTTTCTTCTGCTGTTTGTTTTGCTGTTTTTTTGTCTGTTCCAATATATTGTGTCATATCTTTCAGGGCATGCTTGTTGAGGGTGGTTTCATCTGTCTTGCTTTCAATTGTTTTCTCTTTCACCTTTTTACTGGTTTTTTCGGCATGTTCCAGCACTGGCAGTTCATTAGTTCCTTTTACAGACTTTTCTTCCGTATCTTTCTCACCGAAAGGTCTTTTTCCGATCAACCGTACCAGATCATCCTTGAAGATAACTTCTTTTTTAAGTAATTCTTTGGAAATTAGCTCTAATTCTTTTCTTTTTTTTAACAGTAATTTTTTTGTTCTTTCATAAGCATCTTGCACTATATTTCTAACTTCCTCATCAATGGTTTGTCCGGTGGTTTCAGAATAGGGTTTTGTAAAAGAGTATTCCCCTTGCTGCGGGTCATAGAATGAGATATTTCCTATTTTTTCATTCATGCCGTACATTGTAACCATACTGTATGCAACCTTAGTTACGCGTTCCAGGTCGTCTAATGCGCCTGTTGTAATTTTACCGAAGATTATTTCTTCGGCAACTCTTCCACCCAGGGTCATACACATTTCATCTATTAGTTTCTCGGTTCGGTATAAATATTGTTCTTTTGGAAGATATTGTGCATATCCAAGCGCTGCAAGACCCCGTGGAACAATACTCACTTTAACCAGGGGGTTGGCATGTTCTAAAAACCAACCTGCAACTGCGTGTCCTGCCTCATGATAAGCGATAATTTCTTTTTCTTCGGGTGAGATGATCTTGCTTTTCTTCTCGAGCCCCCCTATCACCCTATCAATAGCATCCTGAAAATCCTTCATGCCAACAACCTTACTATTGTTTCTAGCAGCAATCAATGCAGCTTCATTACATACATTTGCTATATCTGCTCCTGCAAACCCGGGGGTTTGGGTTGCAAGAGTTTTTGCAGAGACATCTTTATTAAATTTTATCGGTTTGAGATGAACCTCAAATATTGCCTCCCTACCTTTAATATCGGGTCTGTCAATGGCAATTTGTCTGTCAAATCTCCCACCACGTAAAAGGGCAGAATCAAGTATTTCAGGTCTGTTAGTAGCTGCTAAAATAATAACACCCGAATTGGTTGAAAAGCCATCCATTTCTGATAAAAGAGAGTTCAATGTGTTCTCCCGTTCATCATTCGCACCTGTGAACTGCGCCCTGCTTCTCGTCCTACCAACAGCATCAATTTCGTCAATAAATATGATGCTCGGGGCTTTTGCCTTGGCTTGTTTAAATAAATCCCTAACCCTTGCTGCACCAACACCTACAAACATCTCTACGAAATCAGATCCTGTAAGAGAGAAGAAAGGAACGCCTGCTTCTCCTGCAACCGCTTTAGCGAGAAGCGTTTTCCCGGTACCTGGAGGACCGATCAGTAATACCCCTTTAGGTATTTTTGCGCCTAATTTTGTGTATTTCTGAGGTTTCTTAAGAAATTCAACTATTTCCTGGATTTCTTCTTTAGCTTCTTCCAGACTGGCAACATCTTTAAAGGAAATATTTATTTCATCAGTTGAATCAATAAGCGCTGCCCTGGACTTTCCTATATTGAAAATATTGCCAGGACCACCACCAACACCTCCGCTCATTCTTCTCATAATAAATATCCAAAGAGCGATCATAAGAATAATAGGGAAAAGCCACCCGAGCAGCTCTCCTCCCCAGTTCTTACGCTTTTCATATACAGGCTCGATAATATCTTCTTCTGCAAACTCTGCTTGTGCTTCATCTAATTTTTTTACAAATATTTCAGGAGAGCCAATAGTGAAAAAGTAGTGTGGACCTGGATTTGGCGAACCACCAATAGCTTTCTGGCTAACCTCATTATACTTTTCATCTGGCAAGAAATCTTTTTTAATATAAATTTCAACTATTTCATTATTAACAACCACTATTCTTTCAACTTCATATTTGTTTAGCATCTCTCTTTCAAACTCCTGCCATGTTGTATCTTTTATACTTGAACCCCAATTAAGAAACTGTATCCCGAAAAAAACAAGGGCAATGATCGCATAAATCCAATATACACTAAATTTTTTCTTTTTTTGTGGATTTGACCTTTTATAAGCACCCCCCTCACCCTTTTTTTCCTGATGATCAAATTTTCCGCTTTTATTCTTTCCTTCTTTATACATTAATGATATTTTTTTATTTTAAAATTACTTGTTATAAAATAAGTTCAGATTTTAATATTTTATTTCAACTTTGTTTGCTTTAAAAGACCTTCTTGACCTGATAGGTATTCGGGATCAGCATCCGCCCATAAACCTTCCAAATTATAATATTCTCTTGTTTCTTTCAGGAAAACATGCACTACAATATCAATATAATCCAACAATATCCATTTGGCATTTTCGTAACCTTCCTTATGCCAGGCATTTACACCTGTATGTTTTTTTACCTCTTCTTCAATGAAACTTGCTATTGCATTAACCTGTCTTGAAGAATCACCATGACAGATCACAAAATAATCGCAAAAAGCATTCTCAATTTTTTTCAGGTTAAACTTAATTATATTTTCTCCTTTTTTATCCTGAATGACTTTTATAATAAAGTCAACTAATTTTGAAGTTCCATCTGATCTTTTCCTCATTCAAATCTAAATGTCAATATTTATAAATCAAATTACGAAGTTAAATTCTTATTTTGCATTTGCAGGTACAAAAATAATCATTTCTTTTGCATTAAGGATATAGCTTCTCAAATTTATTGTATCCAAATTTCAAAGAAGTCTATTTTTCCCGCAAAGAGCGCAAAGTTTTATCTTAATTAATAATAGCGAACTTTGCGGGCTTGGCGTGCTTTACGGGAGATAAAATAGCCCATTAAATTTTTGTTTATTTTTTAATCAATCCGATAGCTATCGGATTACAAAGTTATGTTCTTAAAAAAAATGTATCGAAGTGAAACATTATTTATTGGACATAGGATAATAGAATTAAACTCTGTTGGCTCAACAAACAGCTATGCAAGCGAATTATTGAATCCCGATTTTAATCAAAATAATGTTATTGAGGGAACGATAGTTCTTGCCTGGTCGCAGTATTCCGGGAGAGGTCAGAGGGGATACAATTGGAAAAGTGAACCATTTAAAAATCTTACTTTAAGCATTATCCTTTATCCTGCATTTTTAAGGGCAGAAGAACAATTTATGCTCAATAAGGTGATCTCTCTGGGTGTTTGCGACTATGTATGTAAGGTACACCCCTGTCTCCTACCAAAGGGAGGGGAGAGCCGACACTCGAAAAGCCCTTCATCTGTGAAAATCAAATGGCCCAATGATATTAATATTGGAGATGAAAAAGTTGCAGGCATATTGATAGAGAATTCAATAAGAAATAATAAAATTGTTAGTTCTGTCATTGGTATTGGCTTAAACGTGAACCAAACCCGTTTTAGCAGCGCTATTCCCAATCCCGCTTCGCTTAAATTAATAATAGGAAAAGATTTTGACTTGAGAACTTGCTTAAGCGAGTTGTGTTCTTTTATTGAAGCCCGTTATTTACAATTAAGATCCGGTAAAATTGAAAGAATTGATAGTGATTATTTAAAATCTCTGTACAGATACATGCAAGAGAGTTCTTATGAGATCCAGGGAAAACGATTTAGTGCAAAAATAACAGGTGTATCAAACCAAGGAAAACTGGTTTTAGAAAAGAAAAGCGGAACTAAAGTGGAATGTGATTTTAAAGAGATTAAATTTATATAAGAACATAATTTCATTAATTGATTAAAAAAGAAATTATATATATAATTGAGTTAAGAATAAATAAGCTAATGTTGCTGGGTACTGGTTACTGGGTGGTTGTACTGATTTCGTAGTCTGAGTATAAAACCAACAACCCCGAACCAAGAACCCAAAGCCCAGAAACTGATTATTAAATACTAAAAAAGTTAAGTTCTAAAATAAAGCTTTGTCCGCCAGCTGGCGGAGGCTTTGCGGGAGGATAAAACATTGCAATGGAGCGATGCGGAATTCACGAGGCATATTCGCTTAATTAAAAATCCTTTATTATCAAGTGTTTCCGATGAGTTTCACCTCAAATATTACCCCAAAACTGAACTAAATAGCACTATTTCGGGGTAATGTTTTCCTAATAGTGTTCTTTTCGCCAGATTAATATAAAAATTGCTGTTCATTACCGGGAGATTCCTCACTCCTCCGCCAGCTGGCGGATCGGAATGACAGTGATTGTTTTTTGGTAAGGAGGGAGAGCGAATTTCCCTCACGAACACCTATCCCGAAAAATTCATTATTATACGGTTTGCTCACAGATTTCTCAAAACAACTACCAGATGAACGGGATCCATTGCGCATTACTCACGGTATGGACAAACTCATCAAGCAGCGTGTTTTCCTTCAGTGTCTTGGTTATGAAGATTGCAACGACAGTGATGAGTTGTCCCATGATCCTTTACTCAAGGAGTTTTTGGAAAAGAGTCTGGCTTCTCAACCCACACTGAGCCGGTTGGAGAATAGCGTGGATAAACATACGATAAAGGATTTATTGGAATATTGGATTGATCGTTATGTATCAAGTATTGACCCTTCCCGTACTCATATTGTTATAGATGTTGATTCCACTGATGACCCGACTTATGGCTGCCAGCAACTGTCCATGTTTCATGGTTACTATTACCATCATATGTACCACATTCTTTTGTTTCATGACGCTCATACCGGGCAGGTGATACTTCCTTTTCTTCGAGCCGGCAATACCCATACTGCTGCCGGTGCGACAGCATTATTGAAAAGAATCGTGGAAAAGATACGCAAGCGCTTTCCAGGGATGAAGATCACCTTACGGGCAGATTCAGGATTTTCCGGCCCGGACATCTACCGCCTGGCACAAAGGATGTGTCTTAAGTTTTGTATAGGCATACCGACCAACCAACGACTCAAAGCTTTAACATTGGACAGCGAAAAAAAAGTAGTTAAAAAATATGTCAGTAAGAATATCAAACATCAACGAGTGGTTGGCCCTTTTTTATACCGGGCCAAAAGCTGGGATACCCCACAAAATGTATGGGCCAAGGTTGAATCTACCGGAAAAGGATTGAATGTGCGTTATATTATCAGTAATATCGAGCAAAAAGGAAAAGATATCTATTTCGGGTTCTATGTTCATCGTGCCGAGGCCAGCGAGAACAGGATCAAAGAGTTGAAGAACATGTGCTATGCAGACCGCCTGTCATGTCATAGTTTCTATGCCAATTTCCTGAGGTTATTCTTCAGCTGCCTGTCTTATGAACTCATGCGGTTGCTCAAGGATGTTATAATCAAAACAAACTACAAAAAAGCCAGCAAGTGGCAGGTACATAATATCCGCCTGTTCTTACTCAAAATCGGGGCCTGTGTAAAAAAAAGGGTACGCACTATTACTATCTGCTTCTCAAGAGCTTTTCCAAGACAGGCTTTGTTCAGGCAGGTGGCTGCTCTTTGTTAAGCAACCTTTTTTCCATGGTTTCCCTCAAGTTGAGCACCCAATCAACAGGGGGAAATAATGTCCAAACTTTGGTTTTTGCACGGGTTTGTCGCAAAAACAGCTATTACTTTAGTCAAATGTTGCTCTATCTGCAGAACTGCCTACAGAATTTTCGGATATAGTGCTTTCGAAACAGGTTTGATCAGTGATTTAACTTTCAGGGACACGCTCAAGTCTTGTCAAAATCGCCCAATGAATAATGCGGGCTATAAAAACAAACAAGATAGTGAGTAAATTCCGATACTATAAAATAAAGTCACTTTCATTGGGAAGGGGATGAAAATCCAAGAGTCTAATCATTTATCTCTTTCAACTTCTCCACAAGCAAATTAAAAAAATTCTGCAGTAGATTTTCCACCAACATTTCCATCATAGGATCAAGTTCGGATTCAAATACTAATTGAGAGTTACACTTATCTTTATCAGTATTATCTATTTTACAGCTCAGATTAAATTCAAAAGGGGACTTTACAGTAGATTCAATCCTGATCTCCGAGTTGGGTAGCCTGTCAACGATATGCATACCGATAACTGGCACTCCTTGTAAGGTAAAAGAACATTCATCTATGGTAGATTCAAAGTTTATAACCTGGTTAGGCATTATTTTTTCAAAATTATTGAAATCACTCAGAAAATTGTAAATATTCTCAGAAGAGTTGTTGATTTCAACCTTTTCGCTTTCAATTATCGTCATTTTTTAACAGTATTACTCAATAAAAACGATTTTACATCCATTGCAGATTGCTCGGGAATCTCGTCCATAGGTACATGTCCTACATTTTCATATAGAATAAGTGTAGAATTTGGAATATCATTTTTGAAACGATAGCCATGTTCAACAGGTACCCATGTGTCTGCTTCCCCCCAAAGTATAAGAGTTGGCGATTTAATGTTTTTTATTGCATCTGTATTTCTATCAAATTTCGTATTGGCTATGGTAATAAAAGCTTCTTGATTGCCATCCATTAAAAACAGTTCATAATAACGTTCAATTAGCTCTTCTGTGATTTTTTGTTGATCGTAATAGACTTCTTTGAGAAACCTCTCAATTAATTTGCGCGTGGCCACATATTTGATGAATTTGTTAATGAACGGTGTCTGTGCCATTTTAAAGGGTAGAGGGTAATCTTTTCTTTTAATATATCCGGCAGCATCAATCAGTATCATCTTATTGATCCTCTCAGGATATTCAAGAGCAAATTCCCAGGCAATCCAACCACCTAATGAACTACCTGCAATATTGCATCGTTCAACCTGAAGTTCGTTTAATAGTGTTTGTAAGCATGTCATGTAAACGCTCTTGGTGTATTCAGCATTGGTGATATGCCCGGTTAATCCGAAACCCGGAAGGTCCAACCTGATGATCCTGAAGTCATTGGATAGCTCTTGTGTCCAGCTATCGAACGTATGAAGCGAAGAAAGCGCTCCGTGAAGCAGTAATAATGGGTATGTATCAGAAGAGATTGACTCCCTGTTTCGGCATTCCTCATCACGGTAATGTATCTGCATTCCATTTATTTCCATAAACCTGGAGTGCTCATTTATATATTTTTCCTTTATCTTTTCCATAGTAGTTTAAAAAAACGAAAAATAGAAATAATATCTTAAATTAGTAGATCAAAATTAAATAACTTTTCAACAATTTATAATCACTGACATTATTGCAGAATTATGTGCATTTTTATGCCATAATTGCAGGTTTTTAAATAAATGATAAACTGGCTATTAGCCGAATATTTCTTCACGGAAAAATTATATACCTGACAGAATCATTCCCATCTAATTGATATTCAGCTATTTATATTTTATTTTTAAAAACCTTATAGGAATAACAGATATTCATTACAACTGATATGGCATAGATATTGAAGTATGCGTGCATAACTAATTTAAGTTTAACCTTGTTCCGCAATAACGGCACAAATAAAAATTAAGTCATGAAAAATGAAAGCATTTTTAAGAAAGTCATCTATGCAGGCGTAGGATTGGCTGCAGTAACTGTTGACAAAATTGAAGAAACTGTTAACGAACTCGTTGATAAAGGAAAACTTTCCGACAGCGAAGGCAAAAAAATCGTTAAAGATTTCTTCGCAAAAACAGATGAAAAAAGAGAAGAATTCGAAGAAAAATTAAAAACGACAGTAAAGGAGGTCGTTGATAAGTTCAATTTCCTCAAAAAGGATGATTACGAAGTTTTAAAGAAGCGGGTAAAAGAACTGGAAGATGAGTTGGCAAAGAAAACAGACGATAGTAAAACTTCTCCCGGTAAAGTAAAAGCTACTGTTGTTAATTAACAGTATATAAAGATGGCTGAAAAATGAAATGCCAGGTCTGTATTATATAGATCTGGCATTTTTTTTTTACACATTATCTAAAAAATATTTACTATTGTAGTGAAAAGGACATAGCTAGGCAAATTTATTAAAAAGGAATTAATCGGAAACTTCAATGCTTATTTTAATATTTACCTATCTACTATTTACCCGCTCTGTCCTTGTTATTTGTTATTAGTTATTGGTTATTTGTTAAAAAAGATGTATCTATGTGCCATTTACACCAAGGTGCATAAATTATGGAATATATAGCAGGAAATAAATCTTTCTAAATTTGAAACAAGTAGGCAATTAACAATAGGCAGTAGGCAATATGTTTTTTTACCAACTGCATACTGCCAACTGTCAACTTGCCTATTAACATCAACAAAATTATCGTCCGATAGCTGACGGATGGTAAATTTGCTTTTTTAAGAACCTAATGATAACCATCCAGACTTTTAAAAATATTAAGCGAATACAAAAGATCATACAGGTTTTAATAAAGTATGGTTTTGAAGAGGTAGTAACGCATACTCCGTTAAAGCAGTTGGTCCCTAAAAAATTGCGATTATCCTGGTTACGGCAGTCTAGACCTGTCTTTGAATATACAGTCTGGGAGCGCATCAGGATGGTCTTTGAAGAGTTGGGGGCTTCATTCGTCAAACTAGCACAAGTATTAAGTAACCGTACGGATATGCTGCCCGAACCATTGCTCAAAGAATTTGAAAAACTCCAGGATAAAGTCCCCCCTTTTGAATTTAGTATAGTTAAATCTATAATTGAGAAAGAGACAGGGAAAAAACTTGAAGATACTTTTGAATGGTTTGACCAAACACCTCTCGCATCAGCATCTATAGGTCAGGTACACCGTGCAAGATTATCCTCCGGAGGCAGATCCATGCCTACCGACAAGCAAGGCGCCTTCGGCGGGAATGAGGGGAGATGTTGTTGTTAAAGTACAACGTCCAGGAGTAAAAGAGATAATAAATACTGATATTGACATTCTGACTGAAATCGCCAGACGGGGTGAGAACTATTTTGAAAAGAATGGTATTACTAATGTTCTTGACGTTGTGAACACTTTTAAGAAAACCATACAAAAGGAGCTGGATTACAACAGTGAAGCCAGAAATATTGAGCAATTTCGTTTGTATTATATAAATAACAAGAATTTCTACGTGCCTTATGTATATAAAGAAATTTCAACCGACAAGGTTTTGATAACGGAATTTGCTGAGGGTTGTAAGATAACTGATCTTGAACAATTAAAGGAATGGGGAATTGATCATGTGCAGTTAGCCGAAACTGGCATGCACATCTATTTATCTCAAATTTTTGAACATGGATTTTTCCATGCCGATCCTCATCCCGGTAATATCATCATCAAAAAAGACGGAGTTATTTGCCTTATAGACTTCGGAATGTCAGGTAAATTGATAAAAAGGGATAAATATGCGTTTGCAGGATTATTTATAAGCATGGCTCAGCAAAACCCTCAGCGGATGGCTGATAATTTTCAACGGCTTGCCATTACACATCAGATAACGAACAGAAAAGTTTTTGAAAGTGACTTGAACGACATCATCGAGGATTTTACCATGCTGGATGTTAGTGAAAGCAATATGGCTGAACTAGCGGTACGTTATCAGAAAATTATTTATGACTATAAAATGAAAGTACCTGGGGGTGTTTTCCTGATACTTCGCGCATTGGCAATCCTTGAAGGTATAGGCAAAACTCTGCACCCTACTTTGAACATATTTGAGTTTGTAAAGCCGTACGGAGCCAAACTACTTAAAGAACAATATTCAATTGGGAATATTTCGGAAGAAATTATATACCGGTTTACTCAATTTGATTATTTCCTGAGAAGTTTCCCCCGTGAAATGAATGATATTTTGAGAAAAATCAGAAAAGGAGAACTACATATTGAAGTTGAAGATAAAAAACACGACCATTTCAGAAAAAAAATGGAGATTGTAGCAAACCGGCTTATTCTGGCTTTTATAATAGGAACACTTATTATAGCATCTTCAATAATGATGACCACTGATCATACCTCTGGAATTACTACTTCAAACGGCATACCTTACTTCAGCATATTCGGATTCTCTTTATCGGCTTTTTTGGGATTTATATTATTTGTTTCTATGTGGAGAAGCGGGGGGGAATAAATTTAAGGTTCATCACAATAATTGATCAGAACGGAATATGAATTATCCCAATCTGGATCAATCCAACCATAAAACCTACAACAGCACCTATAAATTCGATGAATCTGAACTCACTTTCAAGAATGTCCAAAATCAGCTTTTCCAATTGTGCGGTAGAAAAGACAGCAACTTTCTGCCGGATTATTTCCTCGATATCTAAAGAAGCTTCAATATTAGCAACAGTCTGGTCAATCATCTCAGGTGCTATTTTATTCATCTCGTTCATAAATTCCTGTTTTATTTTTATTTTGGATTTCTTTCTTACGAATAAAGATATCACCGGATATTTGGATGGAAAAGTGTTTTCGAGGTAGTCCTCGAGTTTTCTTTCAATATTTTGATTGATCTGAGCAACATTTTTGGGGTGTTTGATGATCGCCTGAATTTCTTTAACGGATAACAGGTCATCCGCAACAAGTTTACCGATCTTTACAGCCAATAACTGCTGCCTTTTAGGAAACACTCCCTGTATTTCGAAAAACAGGATCTTTACCTTCTTCCGGGGATGAAATAACATTTTAACCGCCAGAAAATTTGTAAACCAACCTATTACGGCTGCGATTATCGGAAGTGTATAGATGAACATTAAATTTTACTAAATATTATGCAAGTAGGCATCCGATAGCTAACGGATTGACAGTAGGAAGTAAGCAATTTTTTCTTTTATACCAACTACATACTGTCAACTTGTCAATTAACACCAACAAATTAAAGCTAATATGTAAGTCTTTTTAAACCTTAAGGGTCCATTTCCAATTACCTGGGTCTTCCCTCCAGCTCTTTAGTACAGTAAGTTCCTTGTCATTGATGTATCCTGATTGTAATGCTTGCTGAATAAGTATTTCGTAGTTGCATAAAGTAACTAACGGGCATTTGGCTTTATTGAAATTGTCGGAGGCTACCTTAAATCCATAAGTAAATATAGCAACCATACCCTTAACGATACAATCTGCTTCTTTCAACGCTTTAACGGCATTTATACTGCTTTTTCCGGTTGATATTAAATCTTCAACAACAACAATTGATTGACCGGGTTGTACATTTCCCTCTATCCTTTTTTTTAGTCCGTGTTTTTTATCATCAGTACGAACATATACGAAAGGTAATCCCAACTGTTCTGCAGCCAGTACCCCGTGAGCTATCCCGGCAGTTGCAACTCCTGCAATAACATCCGGTTTCCCGTATTTTTCAAAAATGGCAACAGCTAATTGCTGGCGAATATAGGTTCTGATATCCGTATATGATAATATTTTCCTGTTGTCACAATATATGGGTGATTTCCAACCGGAAGCCCATGTAAAGGGATTTGCAGGTTGCAATATTATTGCTTTAATTTGCAGTAGGGATTTGGCTATTTTTAATGCCGTTTCTTTATTTAAAATCATGCTGTAAATGTATAAAATTTTCATTAATGACAAGCCACTTATTTTAACTGATGATATAAATTATTATCGGGAAGCGGAGTACAGCATACTTTTAAAGTTTGACACAACAGAGGGCTTACTGCTTGCAGTAGAAGCATTAGAGAGCCAGGAGAAAGTTGAAAGTTTATTTGTTGTTCATGATGACCTGGCATATTTATGGGAAGCTTTTAGCTCAAATTATACTATTATTGAAGCAGCCGGCGGGATGGTTAAAAACCCGAAGGATGAAATACTATTTATTCACCGCCTCAACAAATGGGATCTGCCTAAAGGAAAAATAAAAGAAGGCGAAAATCCTGAAAAGGCAGCTATCAGGGAAGTAGAGGAAGAATGCGGCATAAGTGAACTATCAATAATAAAGCTATTACCCCCAACCTATCATACATATACCCGGGACAATAAAAAGTTATTGAAAAAAACATATTGGTTTGAGATGTATTATAAAGGGGACAACCGGTTAAAACCTCAAGCAGAAGAAGAAATTAAGGAAGCGAAATGGTTTAGCGAGAATGAGATCAATAATATTTTAGATAATACATACAATTCAATAAGGGAATTGGTTGATTTGTATATTGGTTAGTTAATTATTAAAGTTATATTCTTGACTGTTTAATACTTAATATCCCATTTCTCCAATTACCAATTTTCTTTACTTCCAACCTTTGATTTTTTTGTTTTTGGTTTTGTTAATTCATAAAACAACCTTTCTATTCCACCACTAGGTCGCTTCGCAGGAGATTGCTTAAGATTGCCATCTTTATCAATTAAAAAATACATAGGGATTGATCTTATATTGTAATCCTTTTTCACCTTCTTATAGTTACCATAATGCAGGAATGTCCAGCCCATGCCGATATGCCCTATATCATACTTGTTATTCTTCAAAAATTCCTTCATGGTTGAAAAATGTTTATCAGTTGATATACTGATGAACTCAATTTGGTCACTATATTTTTCTTTTAGCTTGACAGTTAATCTCATTTCCTGTAAACAAGGTGCGCACCATGTTGCCCAGAAGTCCAAATAAACATATTTGCCCTTAAAATCGCTTAACTTTACCAGATTTCCATATTGGTCAAACAGCTCAAAATCAGGGGCTTTTGAACCAGAACTTAATTTCAATAATAACTTTTTGATGTTTTGAGCGATCTTTTTATGTTCTGCAATTTGGCTTTTTACACCAATCGAATCTAATATATCAAGGATGCTATTTTTCTTAAACTCAGGTTTGTAGTAAATTTCATGCAATCCCTTTAACAATATCAATTCTCTTAATGTGTCGTTATTTAATAATTTGTCTTTACCCAGATCTCTCATCAGCTCTTCATAACTTTTATTCACATTGACAATAGTTGTTATGCCTTCGCCTTCAGGAGATAAAGATTTCATCAAGAGGTGATTGGAAAAATAATGAGTTATAAAATCCATGTATTCATAATGGCTACTCTTTACAGGAACTGATAAGATATATTTTTCTTCCATCAATTTCTTGTTGTTTTTAAGTGTTATTTGTTCAATTGAGGCAAATTTGTAATGCATAAATGTTTTAAAATAACTGTTCCCGGTTCCTGTTCCGGCAGTATGGGGATTGGAATATTTTTCATTCATCATAACAATAAAGCTGTCTGCTTTTGCCTTTCCTCCGCCCTGTATAAGTATAGGATAATATTTATAAATGAATTCATTATAATGAATGTTAAAATCTCTTATTATAATATTCAATTCTTTATCGTCAGCATTTATGAACTCTATTTGTTTTTCGGTTTCTGTATCCGGAGAAGGGGAAAGGTCAGCATTATAGTGCGGAAAAATTATTTCATATATTAAACCCGGTTCTATGTAAAGTGTTTTGTCTGTTTCATCTATCCTGATCTTAGCATAAGTTGTATATGGAATACTGTCTTTCCGCAGTAACTTATGAGGGGGCGGGAATATTAATTCGAAGTTTCCCTCATCATCAATCTTACTTGCAGCTAATTCTTTTTCAGTGAAAGCCAGGTAGTCATCATAAACTATCACGGATATCTCCTCTCCTTCATAACCTGTGGTTTTGCCTTTAATGGTAATGTTTTGAGCAAAACAATCAGTAATAAATATAAGGAAATAGGTTAATATAAAAAAAATAGAAAACCTGATCATTGTTTAAATGGTTAAATGGTTCGATTGTTAAATTGTTCAATTGTTGAATTGCTAAATTCAATCTTAAATCAAATCGACTCCTTCAGGAACAAACTGGCTTGCATCACCGCCACAACTCAGTATATCACGAACAATTGTTGAATTTATTGCCGATAATTCAGGGATGGAAAGGATAAATACGGTTTCGATCTCAAGTACCATTGCTTTGTTCATCAGGGCGATAGTGCGTTCAAATTCAAAGTCGGCAGATGTTCGGAGACCCCTTAATATATATTGAGCATTTATTTCATTACAGAAGTCAACTGTCAACCCTTCATATTTCTCTATTCTTACTGTTACTTCATTGACAAAGACCTTATTAAGCCAATCAATTCTTTTTTCTAAAGGAAAATAATGCTCTTTGGTAGAATTAATGCCAATAGCTATCACGATCTCATCAAAAAGAGGAATAGCCCTTTTAACAATTGATTCGTGCCCTTTTGTGATAGGGTCAAAAGAGCCGGGGAATACTGCGGTTTTTTTCATGGTGAAATATTAAAGGCAAGCATAAAGCCAGTTTTTATTACCAAATTTTCAAATTCAGTCGAATCTACAGTTATAAATAAACGTAATAGTATATTTTATATTACCAAATATACCAAAATATAAAAAATCAACTCATAAAAATATACTAAAATTCACCTCCCCATATCTCCTCTTCTCCAAAAAATGTTTATGTTTAGAAAAATCAGTCTTTTTTTTATGTTCAATGATCAGCCAGCCGTTATTTTTTAAGAGCTTATTATCAAACACCAATTCAGCGATCAGATCAATACCTTCCAATTCATAAGGGGGGTCAGCAAAGATAATGCCATAATGATCCTTACAATCTGCGAGGTATTTAAACGCATTGTTTTTAATAATGTTAATATTTTCAAAACCCAATGCTAGTGTAATTTTCTTTATGAATTGTAAGCACTTATGGTTCACATCAACTGACGTAATGTCATTTGCCCCTCTCGATGCAAATTCATACGATATATTTCCCGTCCCGGTAAAAAGGTCAAGGACATTTAAGCTCTCAAAATCGAAATAGTTGGACATGATATTAAACAAGCTCTCTTTTGCAAAGTCAGTTGTAGGGCGTACGGGAAGGTTTTTAGGAGGATTTATCCGCCTCCCTTTATGTGTTCCGCTTATGATCCGCATAAGGTTAGCTAATTAATAGTATCGGAATTTCAATATTTAAACCCGATATGCTGTTAATTAATCTTTTAAATTTAATAATCAGGTGCTGGGTGCTGGGTTCTGGGCACTGGGTTCCAGGTTGTTAGTTTTATACTCAAACTCTGTAACCAGTACATACCACCCAGCACACAGCAACCAGTATCCAGCAACATTATCTTATATATAATTAACTCAATTTAAAATATTTTTTTTAATCAATTTACAAAGTTATGTTATGTATTAATGAATTAATTAATTATCTTTTTCCAGGTTTTATTTCTTGGGTGATTATATAACCAAAATTTTCAATATCGAAATCAACTCTATCTTTAAATGGAAGATAATATTCCTGAAATACTCCAGTAGGATTTAATGAGATTAAACTATCATTAACACTTATTTTTACTTTCATTTTGAAATTATCCGGTACTTCTTTAGCCCACCTGTAATGCAATGTTCCTGCTTCATTATTTTCCGGATCAAACCAATACTCTAATACCGGAGGATTTATTTCTTTTAAGTAAAGGTCAAAATAAGGACTAAAATCTCTCCCGCTCTTTTCATTGAAAAAAGCAATAAATTCATCGGCAGTAATATTGCTTTTTGCGAATTCAATTTGAGCCGCCTTCAATATTTTAAAAAATAAATCATCATTTTCTAATTGCCTTCTTAAAGTATGCAATAAAGCAGCTCCTTTACTGTAAATGTCAAGATCTTTGTAATTTACCCAGCTATTGTATCTGACACCACATGGCTTTAATACTGCTCTCTTATTTACTGTGCCATAAGTAAAAGACCTTACTAACTGGTTGTAATCTTCTTCGCCATACATCCTTTCAACTATCAACGCATCTAAATATTCTGCAAATCCTTCATGTAGCCACATATCGCAGTAATCAAAAGCGGTTAAATTATTACCCCACCACTCATGTCCTAATTCATGTGCAAGGATAATGTCAATATCTCTCCAATTATTTTGATATTCACTTCCCATCGCTATAGCCGATTGGTGCTCCATAGCTGAAAAAGTAGATTCAACAAATTTACATCCATCGTTCCACCAGGGATAGACGCCAAATAATTCTTCCAAATGGTTCATGATCAACGGTGTTTGATCATAATACTTATTAGCTTTGAATTTATTGTAACTTAAAGCATATACCTGAATTTGCCTTTGGACACCTTCAATATCCACGTAATCCTTTTCAATCTTCACGAAATCACCCACATTAAAAGAAATATTGTAAACATTAATTGGATTTTTTACTGACCAGTGATATACTTTCTCGTTTTTATTTATACTTACACTATCTAATTTCCCATTTGCCACACCAACTAAGTCGTTTGGAACGCCAACATGAATAGAACAGCTATCAGGTTCATCATATAATAAGTCTTTACAGGGCATCATAAAATGAGGTCCAACTGCCTCAGTTTGAGAAGAGATCCAGGGCTTGTCATTTTCATCCCTCTTCCATTGTATCGGGCCTTCCTTTAACAGATTTACCGGCTTGCCTTGATACGAAATTTCAACCTCTATCAATTCGTTTAATTTTAAATCCTGATTGAATATCAGGAACAAAACATCTTTCTTCCGCTTCCATTTTTTTAAAGGATAACTGCTTTTAATATGATTGATCTTCAAATGTCTCTGTAAGTCTAACATAATACTATCTTGTCTTTCAACCACTTTAAATTGTAATTTCATTACAGCATTTATTGATTTCTCTACTGGATTTACACTTACATACCAATCATAATAGGTTATATCATAACATGACCTATAAGCATTAACCGAACCTTTGAATTCATCCCACTTTGAAAACCGGGGAAAGTGTGTCTTGGCAGAAGGTAAAAAATATTTAGTGAATGGAATATAATGACAAGATTGGAATATAATAAAGCAAAGAATATAGATATAAAATTTCTTCTTCATGAATCCATTCTTTTGGCTTTAATTGCTTGCAATGTCTCTGAATAAATAGCGTTTTAATGCTGTTTTAAACAAATCAAAAATAAATTACTTTTCCTTAAACTCTTCCAGGTCGGCGACTCTGGAAGGTTTAATAAAAAAAACGACCTTCCAGAGTCCGAAGGACCTGGAAGAGTCGAAAACTCCTATATTAAAAATCTGTGTAACCGTTGATAATCTCTTTAATCTGTGTTCAACAAATACTGACTGAAAAGGTTATAATAAAAATGTTTTGGTGTATCATTGAACAGGTAGCTATACTCAAAACTGTCGCTCCTTTCCCCTAAGCTAATATTCCTGATATACTTGTAAAGCAATGAATAATGATCGGAATTTTTTTCTATTTCCCCAATCAATACTAATTCCTGGTTTTCGGGATTTAATTGAAGCTGTTCGCAAACAAATAGAATGTAATAAACAAAGTCCTCTTTTGTCTGATAGTCAAATGAATTAAAGAGTATCAGGTTTTTGCCATCTAATACCACAACATCAAAGTGAGAATCACGGAAATGAATGATCAGCTTTTTATCATTGTGGTTTTTATATTGGATCAACAGCCCTTCAATCAGTGAACTTGAATGATGGAATATACTAACACCAGGAAATGCATTTTTTAATGTACTATCAACGCATTGTGGCAGAATGTACAGGTTTAGTGAGTCCAGATTACTCAATTTATCAGCAGCAACTTTTTCATCCTTATCAATGGAATGATTAAAGCCCAGGTAATCTTCCTCGTTAGATTTTTCAAATAATGGAGTTGGGATTAATGTTGATCTGTTATGTACTATTAATGCACTTGCCGATTTATATCTCATTTGCAGCAAGTCATTTTTTTGGATCAATTTGTCGAGTATAACGCATAGAGAAACGGAATTTTGAATCCTTTCAAAATGCCAGGACTCCAAGCCAATATATTTATTGCGTTTGGTATTGAGTATACAAAAAGAAAATCCCTCCAAACCGAGTTGAAGGGACAGATGATATTGTGATAACAAATTTTTATCAAATGATTCGTCAATAAGACTTATGGCTGGGTGCTGGGTGCTTGTTACTGGGTGCTTGTTACTGGGTGCTTGGTGCTGGTTAATAGTCACTGTTTGCTGGTTACTGGTTGCTGTTTGCTGGTTACTGGTTGCTGGATGCTGGTCACTGGTTGCTGGATGCTGGTTGCTGGTTGCTGGTTACTGGTTGCTGGATGCTGGTCACTGGTTGCTGGTTTAACCTGTGAAATTTGAGTTGCGAAGCGAATATTTCACTAGGATTACTTGATATTGGATATTAGATGTTTGATATTCTTATAACACCGATTACACCGATTTTAATGATTACACAGATTTGTCATTGTCAATTGCCTACTGCTTACTGGTTGCATGGTTGTTTGATAGTTTTTATTGCTTACTGCTTATTGTATCCGAACAATCCCCGCTTCTCCGTTTCGCCCACTCTCCGATTCCAAATTTCAATAATTGCCAACTGCCTACTGTCAACTGCATACTTATCGCTGGGCACCAGTCAATTAATGTAATTTTTTACCAATAATCTTTAATCAACAATCTGTAATCAATTTATTCTCCCCAGTTACCACTTGTTGAGGGTTCTTCCATGGATCCTACCTTTAATCCATCGTTCAGGTCAATATCTTCGTTTTTCATGTCTAAACCCTGGTAAATAACTCCATAACTTGCAAAAACTTCAAACACCTTAACTCTTACCTTTCCTTTTTCTACTTCTCCTGCCCGAATCCTGAATTTCTCACCCCTTCCAAATGGTATACGGGGCAACGAGTCAATATGGAACGAAGCCAAATGATCTTGCAGGTAATTTGAGGAAAAAATGGAATCTTTAACATTAATATATGATGTGTCTCTTGTCACAATGCCCATTTGAACTGCTTCTTCTTCACTTAATGTATCAGGCACGGTACCTACTGCCATAATTAGAGGAAAAGAATCATTCTTAACAAAATAAAGGAGAGAATCAAAATTGTCTGCATAAAAGTCATTTACCATTTTAAAAGCGATTTGAGCGGTTCTGATATCTTTTAACCGTTCGATAACAAAATCCCGTCTGTGCATTGTTTCCTTTTCAAATTTGATTTTACTGGCTATACTGTCATAAACGAAATATAATAAAACGATTATTATTAGCCACAATACGATTTTGAGGATTGGTTTCATGTTTTTTTGTATTTTTATTAAGATTGCAAAATTATAAGTTTTTTTGATTCATCAACAAATTTTGAGTAATATCTTAAACGTATCAGAATTTACTCACTATATTGTTTATTTTTAAGAGTACAACAATTTTACAATTTTGTAGTTATTATTCCTAACGCAGCAAAAGAATAATGAATAAATTAAAAAATATAAATTTTTTACACCGTTATTCAACAGGGTTAATACTTTTTACCCCGTCATTAGACAGGGCTTTGCTTTTCTGCTTTCTACTTTTTACTTTATCCCAAGAACCCGGGATCGCCCAGATAGGAGGTAATAACACTTATGGATTTCTAAACCTGGTGACATCTGCAAGGGTCTCGGCTTTGGGGGGAAACGCAATATCAATAAAAGACGGGGATTTGAACCTCGCCTGGCACAATCCATCCTTACTGGATAGCAATATGCACAATCATCTTGCATTGAATTTTGTAGATTATTTCTCTGATATTAATTACGGCTCTGTAATTTATTCCAAAACTTATGAGAAGTATGGGAGTTTTAGTGCCGGTGCTCATTATATTCATTATGGAACATTCATTGAAGCAGATGAAACGGGCAGGATCATTAAAGAATTCACAGCAGATGATTATGCTTTAATTATCGGATGGGGGAAAAATGTAGTCCCTAAGAACTACTCTGGAAATTCAGTATTTTCAATCGGAGCAAATCTGAAGATGATATTTTCCATGCTTGAACAATACACTTCTTTTGGAGCAGCCCTTGATTTGTCAGGCACCTATCATAATGCCGGCAGAGGACTTACTGTAACAACAGTTGTTAAAAATGCAGGAATACAATTGAAAGGATACAATAAAAAAAACAGGGAACCATTACCTTTTGAAATTCAACTGGGTATTTCAAAAAAACTTAAACATGCACCATTCCGGCTATTAGTCGTTGCCCAACACCTTGAAAAATGGGACATGACATATAAATACCCAAATAGCTCTGTTCCCGATATTGATCCCATAACCAATGAAGAGATCAAAGAAGAGAAAAGGACCGGGGATAAGCTTATGCGTCACTTTATCATTGGAGGAGAATTCCTTATCACTAAAAACTTTCACCTCCGGGCTGGCTATAATTACCAGCGCAGAAAAGAGCTACAGGTCTCAACAAGAACTGCATTAACAGGATTTTCAGGGGGATTTAGCTTTAAGGTTTATAAATTCAATATTGGCTATGCAAGAGCATCATATCACCTGGTTGGTGGTCCTAATTACTTTACTATTACTACAAATTTATCGGAGTTTTATACGAAATGAAAAAAATTACAATCGCGATAGACGGTCACTCATCCTGTGGAAAAAGCACTCTTGCCAAGGATATGGCAAATCGGCTTGGCTATGCTTATATTGATACGGGAGCAATGTACCGGGCTTTTACGCTATATTGTTTGAGGAATAAGATCATTGCTGATGAAAATATTAATATTAACAAAATCGATGAAGCTCTCAAAAACATAAACATCTTTTTTAGACACAATCCTGATACAAATATTTCCGAGACTTACCTGAATGGGGAAAATATTGAAAACGCGATCCGGCAAATGCCGGTATCGGAAATTGTTTCTAAAATAAGTGAGATTAAAGAAGTACGGCAAAAAATGGTAAGCATTCAGCAGGAAATGGGTAAAAAAAAAGGAGTTGTTATGGAAGGAAGGGATATTGGCACGGTTGTGTTTCCCAATGCTGAGATGAAATTTTTCATGACCGCTGATATTGATGTTCGCGCTAAAAGAAGATATGAGGAGCTAATAGCTAAAGGTTTGGATGTAACCTTTAATCAAGTGAAAAAAAATCTCCAAAAAAGGGATGAGAAAGATTCACACAGGGAAGAAAGCCCATTAGTTCAGGCAAAGGATGCTATTGTCTTAGACAGCACCAACATTAATCAGCAGCAGCAATTGGAATTTGCTTTGAAGTTGGTTGATTCGTTGATCGGTTGATTGCTTTACGTTAATATTAGTTTTATTCAAAAGCATGAACTTTTTTCTTTTTCCTTATTTTTAATTTCCCAAAAATACCAATCCCTCAATCCCCATAATCCTTTAATCCCCCAATCCCCCAAAACATCATCAACACTTTTTGCATCTTCAAAAAAAGAGAGAATTTGCTGCAATACTTCATCAACGGTTGCATCGGGGCAGGATGCTCCGCTGGTGAGGATAATATCAACGTGTTGCTTTTTAGGCAGAAAATCCTTTGTTTCCTTCATCTTATCGTTGCGATGATCATAATGCCGTATCAGATTTCCCGAAAGGATCTCTTTAGCAGATGAAATATAGTATGTTTTTCCGGTGTACCGTGATTCGCATAATTCAACAAGATGTGATGTGTTAGAACTGTTGTATCCCCCAACCACAATTGCCATATCTACTTGCAGCTTTAATAAACCGCGGGTGGCTTCCTGGCTATCATTGGTTGCATAGCAGAGGGTATCCCTTGTGTCGGCAAAATGGCTTTTCATATCCTTCATGCCATATTTCCCGATCATAGTGCTTTTTAGAAAGGTTGCTATCTCTTTAGTCTCAGTAGCGAGCATTGTTGTTTGATTAACCACACCTATCCTTTTAAAGTCCTTTGATGCATCAAACCCATCTGAGAACCTACCTTAAAAAGGGTGTGAAATTCATTAACATCTGTTTTACCTGAGATTATTCCTGCTAATTCCTTTGCTTCATCCAAATTTTTTATAATTAATGACGGAGCATTTATAGTGCTGTGCGAAAAGGTTGCCTTGGTTTCTTCATGGTTGTGCTTGCCGTGAATTATTATGGTATAATTGTCTTTCCCGAGCTTTTCAGACCTGTTCCACACCTTTTCTACAAAAGGACAGGTTGTGTCGTACTTACGCGTGTTTATTCCAATATCTTTGAGCTTTTTTTCTGTTTCCGGCGTTGTTCCGAAGGCGGGAATTATCACTATATCACCGGGTTTAAGCTCATCCCATTCAACAAACTGATTGCCTTCTGTATCCATAATAAATTTGATCCCCCTTTGTTGCAGGTCACTGTTAACATCGGGATTGTGTATCATCTGGCTTAGGAGGAATATTCTTTTGCCTGGATTCTCTTCAAGCGCCTGGTATGATATCTCAATTGCATTCTCTACACCGAAGCAGAAACCGAAGTGACGCGCTATAAAAAACCTCACCACACCAAAATCCATTACAGTAGGAGAAAAATCCTTTTTCCTCGGATCCTGCTGCCTTCGCATTTCCTTTATTCTTGAAATTACAGAACTTCTATAAAATACAGGGATTTTGAATGCTTTCATATTAACTGGTTGCTGGATACTAGATGCTGGATATTAGATATTTGTTATTGTCATTGTTAATTGTCTACTGTCAACTGCCTGCTTTCAACTGGATTCTGGTTAAGTTGAAATATCAAACAGGACAAAGTTAATTATAAATTCGTCATATTATTTCAAACCGGTTGGTGTAAATCTCATAGGAAGTTCTTTTATGTTGAATAAGACTTTTTACGCTTCAATTTTCATTAGCTGGACAAACTGTTTCGGTTTACGTTGGGAATAATCCAGGTTAATATCATCCATCTCCCATCAACCATCTCACATCTCACATCAAATATATTCCATCGAATATTCCATCATAAATTTTTCCTTTCCACAATAAAATTATATCTTTACACCCGCTTTTTGAAAAAGCATGAGACAAAAAACTGTTTTCGCCCATTTCCCTGTCCTTTATGAAACAGGGAATATGCAGTTAATGTTAAACCCCTTCTGTAACTGGCGATATTGCAGGATACAAAATTTACCATGTAATATATATGGAAGAAGAAAAAACAAAAGAAACAAAACAGGAAACAACTGAAAATGTTGAGGTAGCTGAACAACAAAAAAACGAAAATAAAACCGTTTCCCCTTCCCAAAAAGACGATACATCCGTCAATACCCCGACTGTCACCACCGAAGAAAAAGAATTCGACTGGAGCAAACTCGATATTAAAAAGGAAAATATTTATGATCCTGAAGAAAGGGCTAAATTGGAAGCCATGTATGACGAAACACTAAAATCAATTGTCGAGCATGAGGTAGTTGATGGGTCAGTGGTCGCAAAAAACGATAGGGAAGTTGTGGTAAATACAGGATATAAATCAGACGGTGTTATCTCTTTGTCAGAATTCAGATATAACCCTGATCTGAAAGTAGGTGATCCGGTTGAAGTATATATTGAAATTCAAGAAGACAAAAACGGACAATTAGTGCTTTCGCACAAAAAAGCCAGAGTACTTAAGGCATGGGAAAAAGTTAATAATGCCCTTAATACCAACGAGGTTATTACAGGATTTATCAAGTGCAGAACAAAGGGGGGATTGATCGTTGATGTGTTTGGCATTGAAGCATTCCTGCCTGGTTCTCAAATTGAGGTTAAGCCCATTCGCGATTATGATGTTTATGTTGGTAAGAAGATGGAATTCAAAGTTGTTAAGATCAATAAAGAATACAAAAATGTTGTCGTTTCACATAAAGCGCTTATAGAAGAAGAGCTTAAAGAACAGAGAAAAGAGATCATTTCCAAGCTCGAAAAAGGTCAGGTGCTTGAAGGGACTGTTAAAAATATTACCTCTTACGGTGTTTTTATGGATCTAGGAGGTGTTGATGGATTGATTCACATTACCGATCTTTCATGGGGCAGGATAGCACATCCTGAAGAAATTGTAGTGCTTGACCAGAAGCTAAACGTTGTAATTCTCGATTTTGACGAAAAAAAGACGAGGATTCAGCTCGGACTAAAGCAATTGATAAAGCATCCGTGGGATTCATTAGATGAAAAGAAATTTAATGTGGAAAATAAAATCAAAGGAAAGGTGGTAGTAGTTGCTGATTATGGTGCTTTTATTGAAGTTGCCCCTGGTGTTGAGGGACTGGTTCATGTTTCTGAAATGTCGTGGTCACAGCATCTGAGAAGCGCCCAGGATTTTTTGAAAGTAGGCGATGAAGTTGAAACAATTATATTAACTTTAGATAAGGAAGATAGAAAAATGTCTCTTGGCATTAAACAGTTAGTACCTGATCCATGGAAAGATGTTGATAAAAAGTATCCTGTAAAATCTAAACATAAAGGAATTATCCGCAACATTACCAACTATGGCATTTTTGTTGAACTGGATGAAGGTGTTGACGGTTTGATCCATATTTCAGACCTTTCATGGTCTAAAAAGATCAAACACCCATCCGAATTTGCCAATTTAGGTGATGAGATCGAAGTTGTAATTCTAGATCTGGATATTGATGAAAGAAAGGTAAGCTTAGGTCATAAACAATTGGAAGAAAATCCATGGGATATATTTGAAACTGTATTTTTGGTTGATTCTGTACATAAGGGAACAATTACAAGTATTACTGAAAAAGGGGCTATAGTAGCTCTGCCTTATGGTGTTGAAGGGTTTGCCCCTACACGCCATCTTTTTAAAGAAGATGGTGACAAAACTCAGGTTGATGAATCCAAGGACTTTATTGTTCTGGAATTTTCTAAAAAAGCCAAGAGAATTTTAGTTTCCCATACTAATATTCATAAAAAAGAAGATCCCGAAAAAACAATTGAAAAAACCAATATTAAAGAAAAAAGCGAAAAAGATAAAACAGGAGATATCAAGAAGAAATCAAAAGCTGTTAAAAAAGCAGTTAAAAAAGTAAGAAGTGGCTTGGAGACAAGCAGATTGGGTGATATAGAAGCATTATCTTTATTAAAATCTAAAATGGATAAAACGGATATGGAGGAAAAGGTTAGAGCCGAAAAGAATCTTGCTGAAAAACAGGAACGGGATGATGAAGCAGGAGAGGAAAAAACAAAAAAAACAGGAAAACCCACCCCAAAAAAAAGCATTTCTCCTGAACCTGTAGCATCAGGTACTAAAACCGAACCCAAAAAAAAATCATCATCCAAAAAAAAATAACTAGTATCTTGTATGTCTAAATACCGGAATTCAATAGTTAAAAACAAGTTTAATAATAGAATCATAAGTGCTTTACCCCGTATATTATCAAAGTGCGGGGTTTTTTTTGTCTTGAAATGAGATGAAACCAAGAATTATCTTAAATAGCAAACACTTTGAGCTGACCATCAACAGGTTATGTTATCAATTAATTGAAAATCACAATGACTTTAGTGATTCTGCACTTATTGGTTTGCAGCCCAGGGGTATATACCTGGCACAGAGAATCCACGATGAATTATCTGTAATTCTTTCCACCTCCAGCAAAAAAAATATCGAAATTCTTCACGGAAATATTGATGTTACCTTTTTTAGGGACGATTTCAGGAGAAGGGAATATCCAATTACTCCGAAATCAACACGGATGGATTTTGTTGTGGAAAACAAAAATGTGATACTCGTTGATGATGTGCTTTATACAGGACGTACTGTCAGGGCAGGCATGGAAGAAATATTGACTTACGGCAGGCCAAAACAAATTGAACTTCTGGTGTTTATTGACAGGAGATTCAGCCGGCATTTGCCCATAGAGCCCAATTACGTTGGCAGTTCAGTTGATACCATTACTTCTGAAAGAGTAAAAGTTGAATGGAAAGAAATGGAAGGGGGAGATAAGGTTTATTTATATACACCATAGGCTCTTAAAAATTCGTTATTGATCCGCCAGCTGGCGGATGGATAATTTTGTTGATATTAACAGACAATTGGCAGTTGGCAATTTGTTCTTTTTGCCAACTGTCAACTGCCGATTTGCATCAAAATTGCAAAAACTCATTTTTCCCGCTAAAAGCGGTCTTTATTTAAAATTGAATTTTAAATAAACGTAGTACCTAATCCGTAAAATCTTGACGCAATTCAAAATATTTTATTTGTTTAACAGTCTAAGCCAATGATATAATAGCATTAAGACAAAAAACAAAAAGAAATAAATGCAAAGCAACCTTAGTGTTAACCACCTGTTGGGTATAAAATATCTTACTGTAGATGACATTAATTTGATCCTGCAGTTAGCTGATAATTTTAAAGAAGTTATCAACCGCCCCATTAAGAAAGTGCCTTCTCTTAGAGATATTACTGTAGCCAACCTCTTTTTCGAAAACTCTACCCGGACCAGGTTGTCCTTTGAATTGGCTGAGAAGCGTCTTTCTGCTGATGTGATTAATTTTTCTGCATCTTCCTCATCATTAAAGAAAGGGGAAACACTGATTGATACTGTAAATAATATCCTCGCAATGAAAGTGGATATGATCGTCATGCGACACCCTAATCCCGGTTCCTGTATTTTTTTGTCAAAACATATTGATGCCAAAATTATAAATGCCGGTGACGGAGCACATGAACACCCGACCCAGGCATTGCTGGATGCCTATTCCATTAGAAAAAAACACGGCTCTGTTAAGGGAAAAAAGGTAGTTATTGTTGGAGATATATTACATTCAAGAGTTGCCTTATCCAATATTTTTTGCCTGCAAAAGTTAGGAGCAGAGGTAATGGTATGCGGTCCAACAACCCTTATGCCTAAATATATCAGTTCCTTAGGCGTTAAGGTTGAGTATAATTTACGAAAAGCCCTTGAGTGGTGTGATATTGCAAATATTTTAAGAATTCAGCTCGAACGGCAGGAGATCAAATATGTCCCTTCTTTAAGGGAATATACAATGCTGTATGGAGTGAACAGAGAGCTGCTGGATTCATTAAAAAAGGAGATAACCATAATGCACCCAGGACCTATCAACAGGGGAGTAGAAATTACAAGTGATGTAGCTGATTCAAAACAATCAATCATCCTGGAGCAGGTCGAGAATGGTGTTGCCGTTAGAATGGCTGTGCTTTATTTGTTGGCGGGGAAGATTAAATGAATTCAGAACTCACTCCTGGCTCAAAAATAGCGCCAGTAAAGTATCTTTAGTTTAAGTAAAATTTGGAATAGTAAAATTTATCAAGGATTGATCAGGAGTACTGAATTCATTCCTCCTCCGCATCTTCCATAGCATCTTCAATTTTCGCCTTTTCCTTTATTATATCAATATCAAGCGTCCCAACAACTTTTAATTCGGTTCTCCTGTTTAACTGCCTGCCTTCGGGATTATCGGAGCCATCTGGGTTTGTGTTGAGTGCTATGGGCTGGGATTCACCGTAGCCCTTTGCGATAAGACGTTTTTTACTGATCCCTTCCTTTCTTAGAAATTTCACCACACTCTCGGCTCTTCTTTGTGATAGCTTTTCATTATAGAGATCATCACCCTTACTATCGGTATGAGCGCTGAGCTCAACAATTATTTCCGGGTTTTCATTTAAGATAGAAACCAGCAAATCAAGAGTTTTATCTGATGCCGGGCGGAGTGTTGCCTTATCAAAATCATAATAAATATCTTTTAAAACAATGGCTTTGTTCAATTCCAGTTTTTTTAACGGTAACTTTACGTGAAGAGTATCGGATTCCTCGAGGTCAAGAGTGCTTACCATTGCGCTATTGGAAAAGTACCCACTTTTTGCAGCACTTATTTTATATAACTTATTTTGATTTAATGTAAAAAAGAAAAGTAAATCCTTAACTGTTGTTACTTCATCTATAAGTACTTCTTCCCAGCCTTTATCAATCAAATTCAGTTTGATTTTAACCTCTTCCAGTATAGTTTGTGTTGAATCATCTGCATCATAAGCAAAGCCATCAACAGCAAAATTAAGCACTTTGTGCCAATCGAACCTGAAGATGTCATCACAGCATGTTTCACTTTTCAGGGCAATAACACCCGGTCTGTTAGAAACAAAGTACCCTCCTTTTCTGTCGGAAACAAAATACATGTCATCTACACGGGAATTCAAGGGGTATCCAATATTTTGCGGATCTGACCATTTACGCAGATTACCTTCAGTCATAAAAACATCATAACCGCCTATGCCTGGATGCCCGTTGGAACTAAAGTATAAAATATTGGTTTTGCTATCAAAATAGGGCGTTAATTCATCATTCAGCGTATTTATCTTTTTCCCTAAATTTTTTGGTGTTTTACGAACGGCAAAATCTCCTTGCTTTGAAGTTATAACATACCATAAATCCAGTCCTCCTATGCTGCCGGGCATGTCTGATGCAAAATATAGAATATGTGCCCCTTTTTTATAAGGGGCAACTGTTGGGTGTGTGCTGGTAAATCCCGGCATATTGATCAATTCATCCAGCTTTACCGGATTTTCCCAATTCCCGTTTTCGTAATCGCTCTGGTAGATTGAACATAATAATTTACCCTCATCATTTTCTTCACAACGGGTAAAAAAGAATTTTTTAAGGTCCGGTGAAAAAGCACCGTTGGCAACATCAGCATTTGAAACATTTACTATTTCAGGCAGCAATTCTCCTGTATTCCATTTTCCGTTATCTTTCTTCGATTGGTAGAGGCGGAATTTAGCGCCTTTATATACTCCATCCTCTGCAATAATAATAGTATCGGTCCTTAAAGAAGCGTACAATAACAAACTGTCACCTACTGGAAAAGGAGCTGCTTCTGTATATGCTGCATTTACGGCTTTCCCAAGATGTTCAATTTTAACCTCAAGGGGTTTTTTGATAGCTTCAATTGCATAATCGCACCCTTTTATTTCATTATCCGCAAGTATTTTATGATTTTTTGAATTTTCCCCGCGATATGAATTCTTAAATTTTTCAAATTCTAATTTGGCTGCTTTATAATCACCATTCATTTTTAATGTAAGGGCATATTTATATTGTGAAAAAGGATATTGCACAAGGTTTTGTAACTTTACCTGTTCATAATGCATCTCCGCATTCTTGTAATCACGGGAGTTGTAATATGATTCCGCAAGTTTATATGCAACATCCACGTCATCGGTTTCATCAAGCACTTCCTGATAATAATGAGCAGCATCGTAGTAATATCCTTCACCGTAAAATTTATCAGCCAATTTTAGTTTGCTTTTCCACGTTAAGCCACCTTCACTGCCCAATCTACTCATCTGGCAACCCCAGAAAGAGGTGAAGATCAATACAAGTACTAAAATAGCAAGAATGTTATGTGTCGTCTGTTTCAACTGAAAAAAGTTATATGTTCATAATTCCTGATTACATATCACCAATTGCCAACTGCTTACTGCCAACTGCCTACTGTTTTTAAAGTCTCTTACACGGTACTGACGTTTTTATGCCAAGCTTGGGATTGGCGTTAAAAAGATAAATCAAAGAAAACTCAAAAGCTCCCTTGCCATTGCTTGCTGCTCTCAATGATGAGACATTGATATCATAACTAAAAGCGAATTTATAATTATTGTATACTATTCCAGGTACGAGAATAATTGCATCCGAGACCCTGTACCATGCACCAAAAACAAGTGAAACATTTAATACCGGTGATTTTTTCAAATTATAAAGCGCATTTGATCCGATAAGAAATTCCTTATCTTTTGTTTGCCCTGCAAAAAGAAATTCAGGCAAAAGAGTGGTCTTTTCATTAAGGTCATATATTGCACCAGCGTTAAATAAGCATCTCATGTTCAAACTATTATTATCTGCCTCATAAAAACTTTCATTTGGAGTTGTAAGATTAAAAAGTGATAATCCGGAAAATATTTTAAGTCTTTCATCATATAAATAATTCCATAACCCACCTATATGAATATTTGGATACAAAAAGGAATTGGAAGAATAAATTTCGCCACTTTCCAGTTCAGGTTTATAAAAGACACTTTCATATTGATTATGAAAACGTAAATCATCATAATTCACACTTTTCTGAACAATCCCCGCTTCAATCCCCAAGCTCACAAGATGGCGGGCATCTGCTCCTATTCTTTTGTGATATGCAAAAGAAGCAGTCGCGGTTTGAGTCGTCAGTTCTGCTATGCCTGATTTATCAGAATACAAAACAAGTCCAACACCTAAAAAGTCATCCTTAATTATTTCCTTGTTAATTTTCCTGTCAAAAAAACCTGAGTAAGTTACATAAGGTACGGTAAAGCTGGACCATTGATTCCTGTAAATCAATCCAACGCGGTAATCACCATCGAAATGACCTGTCATTGCAGGATTTAACAGCAATGGTGATGCGTAGTATTGGGAGAAGTGGATATCTTGACCATAAACTTTTAGGAAAATAAATAAAGTAAACAAAATTATGTTTAATATATATTTCATCATGCGTTTAGTGTTTCCTGTTTCCTGTTTAGTGTTTTTTTTTGATTTTTTCCTGTTTGTACTTTTGGCCCCTGATGTCAGTAGAATTAAGATAATCTATAAGCCCTTTTATCATTTTGCCTATATCATCAGCAAGAGTATAAAGTTCATTAAATTTTGCTTTTGTAATGTATTCTTGGTCTAATATTCTGTATAGTTGTGAACGTAATTCACCTGATGAACCTTTTGCATAACCTAAGAATTGTATAAATTCACCATTCCCACCTCTTTCAAAACCCTCTGCAATATTGTCCATAATAGATCCGCTGGAATCTGTCATTTGATCTTTCAGCTTAAAATCTTTAGACAGACCTCCTGTTTTGGTAATTTCATAAACTTTTTTAGACAATTCTCTTGCCTTTTGCCAAGCGATTATGTCTTCAAATCTCTCAATTGTAGCCATTTTTTTATTAATACCCCATATTAAAAAAATCAACTCTAAACAGACAACTCTAAACCCTGAATAAAAAAACTAATCATCTCAGTAAAATAACTTCCCCATTCCCATCCTGAGTTTTTCCGCTTAATGTCTCTTCAACAATATAATAATAAACATATTTCCCAATTTCCTGCGGTTCTCCCTTGAAAGTTCCATCCCATCCCCCGGTCAGATCCTGTGTTTCAAACACTACCTGTCCCCAGCGGTTAAATATCTTAAATTCAATTAATTTGTTAAAACCAACAGTTAAAAGATAAAGAACATCATTCTCTCCATCATTATTAGGGGTAAAAGCATTGGGTACAGCCACCAAAGGATCAACAACATGAACAGTCACGGAATCCTTATTCCTGCATCCATCTGAGGAGGTTCCGGTTACGATAAAATCAGTTGTTTCAAGAGGGGTAGCAACCGGGTAGGGAATTGTATCATTATCAAGAACATCGGCTGGATACCACTCATAACCGGCTGCACCAACAGCGAATAATTGAACACTTTCGCCCAGGGTAATATAGATATCTTCTATTCCTGCATTAGCTATTATTACCGGTAAAGGATAAAATGTAACTGAACGCATGGCAGTGTCTTTACATCCTTCATCAGTGGTAACGATCAATCTAACTTGACAATTCAAAGTATCACTATAGATGTGTTGGGGATCCTGTATGTTATCTGTTTCCCCATCTTTAAAATCCCATTCCCACGCAACAATCTGTCCGCTCAGACTATCGGAAAATGAATTATCAAAAAAACCCACCGTATCAAACACACAAACTTTATCGTATTGGATCCTTGCTTCCAAAGCCGGTGGAAGAGGAAGATCAATCATTACAGTATCAGCACATTCAAATTCCATATTTACGATCAAAGTAATAGTATATGTAGTATCAAGGGCTGGAAAAACATAAGTTGGATTTTCTTCTGAGCTAGTATCTGTGTCAATAGTGTCTATACCAAAATCCCAGAAATATGTTTCCGGCTTAAACCCGGTATATGTAAAATTAACGATCCTTGGATCGCAGTGGTCGGGTTCGGCAATAAAATCCGGATATGCGTCTTCAATGCATGGGGCGACATAAAACTGAAAATCCCTTTTATTGGTGGATAATAATACTCCATTCCTGTATTCCGACACACATACTGCAAAAACATACACTCCCTCTTTTTCAGGAGTCCCTGTCAACAAACCGGTTTGAGAATCAATTTTAAATGAATCAACAGGGGCATATATCGGATACGAGCCGCTATAAGGAGGATTAGTAATGTAAGGAACAGTATAAAGATATGATGGCGGTAAAGCAGGATTGGGAGCTGCCCCCCATGATGAAAAGTTGAATTCATCTGCATCGCATAGTTCATACACCAATGAATCTCCATCAGGGTCAGTGGCTGAATGGTCGTAAACAAATTCTGCATCCAGGCAAATGATAGTTGGGGGAAGCGTATTAAAATATGGTGAGCTATTACACCCTGCCGTAGCTGTGTCAGGTATATTGATATACCAACCGGCTCCAACATCAGGTTGATCGGGACAAGGGGGTAATACAATGTTTTCTATATCCCATGTTCTGCAACAACGTTGGTAAGTAAAACTAAAACCCCCGGGCGAAAATGGTAAAAATGCCTTTGCTGTAAAGACTCCTTCCTCAATACAAATATCAGGAGGAGCAAATAAACAAACATTATAAGTATTGTTTTCCAATGTATCTGTTGGAGGTAAAAACATATTGAAGTTTTTAACCTGGTTCTCTGACATATCATATATTGTAACATATATCACCGAATCGAAATCAGCAATTGGCTGCGGAGAAGCACAGCCCCAATGAAAGCCCATACATTCCCTGTATAGCTTGACAGTAAATTGATAATAATTGGTATTGGGGTCTAAACACTTGTATATAAGTTCACCGCCAACAATGTGGGTTGATTGTGCTGGATTATATAGCGTAAAACACAATACAAATACTAATAAAAAACGGAATAATAATCCCATTGTATTGATTTTTGATATTAGATATTGGATATTAGATCTTGTTTTCATTTGAAATCTATAATATAAAGCAAAGAGCTTAAAACTCCGGACAACTAACATCCTGAACAATTGCCCTTGATGATTTAATTATATAAATTAATGCAACTTCAATACTTCCACGCCCATTGCTTGTTTGGTTTAAACTGGATACATTTATATCATAGCTTATTGCGAGCGTTAAATTGAAATATTCCAAGCCTGTCATAAATATCAAAGCATCTGAATTAGCCCAGTACCTGTACCAGGCGCCCAGCCGTATAGCTGCATCAGAAGAGGTATTATATCTGACAGCCGTTCCGAAATTTACTTCATTAGATGCATCCTGCCTCATGTAAAGGATACTCGGAAATACATCCCATTGATGAGTGATAACAAAAGCCGCTCCTCCCTGTAATGATGTTCTGGTGGATAAATAATTCTTCTCGTTCGAGTTCAGAAAATTAATTGTGGGTCTTGATAAATGATAAGTAGAAACCCCAAGGTAAAACTTCATTTTGTTAGACAGCGTATAATTCCACAACACCCCTGCATTAACATCAGCATAAGTAATGCTGGTGGTTTGAAAAGTTTCAATTGTTGCTCCCCCTGATACGCCATTGGCAATCTCCCTCTCAATTTGGTCGCCAAAACGCAATAGATTAGGATCAAAGCCCATCTGCACCATGCCTCCCTGGGCACCCATGGAGAAAATATGTTTCCCTTTACCGGTCATGTCCCTATGATATGCGAGAGAGCCAAATATACCTGAAGTGGAAAGATCGCCCTTGCCTGCCTTGTCACTGAATGCGCTTACGCCAACACCTGTCATATCGGCAGCTTTCATGTATTTGTCTAAAATATGCATGTCATAAGATGCCGAAAAGGTAACATAAGGATCACCCCCGGTTGCCATTTTCCATTGACTCCTGTAATTACTGGCAAGCCGGTATTTACCGTTATAGAACCCTGTTTGTGCCGGGCTAAGGGTAAGAGGTGAAAAATAGAACTGGGAGAAATGGATGTCCTGTCCTTGTGATTTAAGGATGGAAAAAATGAAAAATATGAGAATGTATAAAGTATGTTTTGTCATTATTGAAGTTGTTGTTTTATGTTGCTACGAAATACGAAAATATACGAATGTACGAAAACACGTTTTTAATATAAATTTACAATTCTTTTTGAAACAGCATTTTGATAAAACTTCTCTTTATGCCCAAAACCCACTTCTGTCCATACATTAAACAAAACCCCTATTATTTGATAAGATAATTCAGGATAAACTAAATCCTTTTTTTTTTAACTTACTTGACTGCATTATTCTTTTTCGTATATTCGTAAACATTTCGTATTTCGTAGCTGCTCACATCATCTAATCAACGTAACATTCCCGCTCACAGGCCCGATTTCCACATCTTTGATCGTAGTTGCAGTTAACAACCAGGTATATACTCCAACTTCCATATCTTTTCCCGTTTTCATGTGTCTGCCATCCCATCCTTGATCAATACTACTTGTTTCAAAAATCATTTCTCCCCAACGATTGAATATTTTAAAATTAAAATCCTCAAGCGCTTCCCCCTCCCTTCCTAATATATCATACACATACAATATATCATTCAATCCATCACCATCAGGGGTGAACGCATCGGGGACTTCGGGTTCAAATTCAAAAGGTATTACTTCAATTGTAATAGTAGCTGAGTCAACACAGCCGGTCTCATCGGTTATGGTTACAATATAAGTTGTAGTGGTATCAGGATTTGCCAAGGGATTAGGTACATCAGTATTATCAAGACCTGTTGCAGGAATCCATACATATTCAATCCCACCACTTGCATTAAGCATTATCTGGTCACCTAAAAATATGGTCGTATCATTTCCTGCATTTACAACAGGAAGATCATTAACAATAACTGTAAAAGTATCTGTTTTAGGAGGACAGATTGAATCATAAGTGACAGTTACAGTATAATCTGTACTAACCACAGGGTATGCAACAGGGTCTGGTATAGTGGTATTAGAAAGCCCCTGGCTTGGGTTCCATACATACTGAATAACCCCTTCAACATAAACATTGAGCTGTGTGCTGTCGCCAAGACATATCTCATCATGATCAGGTATGATATCAGGATGTCTTACAACTCTCACAATAATATAAGCAGAAGCAGGACAACCGTTATCCACTTTTACTATATATGAAGTTGTGGAATCAGGTGAAACTATCAAGGTATCACCACCAAAAGCTTTTAAAATGTCTCGCAGGATGACACCATCAGATATCCATGTAAATTGGTTATCTACACCAAACTCTGTATTAGCTGCAGTGAGTTTTATTGTTTGTCCTTCACAAATTGTAGTATCAGGTTTAGGGGAAGTCTCAATAATTGTATTAGGTAATACAGTTACTGTAATCTCATTATAATCACAATATGAAACATCATTATCACATTTATTACAAGCCCCGATAGAGATGGATACAGAGCCATATATTTTCCACGCAACCGTAATTTCATTATTTCCATGAACTATAATTTCACCGATGCTATCGGCATCAAAACCCCATTCATAAAAGGTATTTGCAGTAAAATTAACAGAATATGTAACAGTATCTCCCACGCATACCAGATCAGGACCAGATATCTGAACCTCGGGCATTAGATCTACAGTAAATGTCAGAGTATCTGATATGGGACCCCAACAATCTCCTCCTGATTGTTTTTCCTGAACAGTAACTGAATAGGAACCTGAAGGAAAGTTATCAACAGTAAAGCATATAGTTGGCCAGGCTGGGTGTCCGTTTTGTCCAGGTGTCCATGTAAAAGGCAAAAACCCAGGTTCAAACTGTATAATATATTCTGATGATGGTACCTGGGCATTATAAATTGTTATACATAAAAAATCTGTTGTATCACAAACTATGGCACTTGGCACTACTTCAAATATAAGTGGAATACCTGATACCCCGCCAATTGTTAAGCGAATCACACTTCCCAATAGGTTTGTTATATCAGACCCGTCAGTAGCAATAATTCGCATATAATACATTCCCAATTGTAAACCAAGTGCGTAATAATCGGGAATGGGAGGGATGCAAATCTCTAATTGACCTGAAACTGTATCAAACAATATGCCCAGGTCACCTTCATTTACTATTGTCATTGCCGGGGGATACATTGGTGGGTCGCCAGGGGAAAGAAGCTGAACTATAAATTCATTGCCGGGATTGTAGAATATAGCTGAATCGAAGGTATTAATATCAACGGGAATATAAAAACACACACCATTGGTATCCGTAATACAAACACTGGTATCCTGGGCTTCATTTGTTTTTATGTCACATTCCATAATACAGAAAGGGCCCCAGGGAACAGTTGTAGTATATGGTGCTACTGTGTCATTAAGAGCAGGATTTGTTGACACTATTCTGAGATAATAATTACACCCAGGTGGCACAATGGGAATTTGTCCGCTAATTGAGCCGGGTGATACAGGTGGCGGATAAATTGCCGGGTCAAAAGTTTGTGTGCTTCCTAAGGGACCTCCCATCACATAAGCAGTATCATCAAAACTGCCGGTAGAATCAGACAGTTCTAAATAGTACTCATTCCCGGGGTTAAATGCGCCATAAGAGAAAAATTTCACATCTATAACGCTATAAATGCAAACGGGTTGCTGACCAGCAGGCAAACCTGGCATGTTAGTAGTGTCAAGAGGATCATAATATGGGTCTTGTAACACAGCAGGTGGCGGCAGGGCAATTTCCATGTTATCCGGGCAATCAATAATTTCAATACAAACAGTATACGGCTCTCCTATAATTATCGGTGGAGTAAGCCGGACTACCCGGAATGTGTAACATGAGCCAAACGGCATTGAAGTAGGGAATTTCACTCCCCATGAAGAAGGAAGGGCAAAAGTGACAGGTGGATCAAATGCCGGTAAAGTAAATTGATAACTCCAGAGAAAAGTAGAGTTGGTGAAGTCTCCTGCTGAATCTGACATTTCAATTACATATACTCCAGCACATAAGCTGTCATTAACAGTAAACCAAAATTCAGGAGAATTGAGGTCTTCATGACAGATAGGGCTTGAAATGAAATTTACGGCTTCAATTGAGCTCGCATCATAATTTTCATAAAATGCTACCAGCATGATATCATCAATTGAAAAGGGTAAGCTGTCATTGGTATTAATATTATCGTTTGTCCATTTGAAAGCAAACGTGAGGTTACTAAGACCAAGAAAAGCCGGGTCTTCAATACTCGAAAAATTCCATTTATCAACAGCATTGTATTTTGTTCTGCTGCCTGTACCGGGTGTGCTGGTTGCCAGTGTCCAGGTTGCTCCTCCATCAAGGCTGTAATAGACTTCTCCGTAATCTGCAGGTGATGCCTTGGCAAGCCACCAAAAATTAAAAACGATCCTCGTAAAACCAAAGGTGCAAAAGCTGGTGTCAAGTTCTGCCCAGCGCACCGAAGTAATATTGGGATTATAATTGGAGTTTAATGCAGAACTTGCTAAGTCTTTTATATGCAGATAACTGCCCCCTGGATTGCCGATCTGCCCAATAGTTCCTCCTGTTGAATCCTGCGGGGGAGTATTGGGATAAACTCCATTACCATCGTACTCATCATTTACAAACCAAAAATTAGTACCGGTTCCACCACCTGAATTGAGAAGAAAACTATGGTCAGGGGCATCTTCAAAATTTTCAAAATATTGAATTGTAAAATTTTGCGAGTAAGCTACATGGCTGTATAAGACAACAAAAAGCAGCAAAAATGTATTTTTGAACTTTATCATAAATTGGTATTTTAAAAAAATTAATATGTCAGAATATCTCTCTTAAATTAATCCTAAATCCAGGTAATATAAAGGATGATTCAAGAATCTCGGGTTTTTTAAATGTTTTAAATACTTCATAGTTCTCTTTTTCGTTCAATAGGAATATTTCAATTAATTCTTCTTCAGGATAAACTATCCAATATTCCTTTACTCCAAATCTTTCATATATAACTTTTTTCGTAACAGTATCCCTGTAAACACTTCCCTGTGATATTATTTCCACCACGAGGTCGGGGGCTCCTTTTATGTTTTTCTCTTCTATTATACCTGTACGTTTTTTTGAAATAAACATAATATCGGGCTGGACCGTAACTTTTTCATCAAAGAAAACATCACAAGGAGCATCAAGTACTTCTCCGAGATGATTATCATTCACAAATTTCCTCATCACATATTCGATCCTGCCGGAGATTACCTGATGATTGGTAAAAGGTGCCGGCTCCATGATTATATCACCATCAATAAGCTCACACTTGCTGTCGGCAGGAGTTAACCGGCAATAATCCTGATATGTGTATTTTTTCTTATTTTTTACCGTTAATTCCATAATTATTCTAAAATAATTTTCCTCACAAATACTTTTTTGCCTGTATTAATTTTAATGAAATACATTCCTTTGGGTTTACTTGTGAGGTCAATAATTTGCTGTATGGACGAGGTATGTTTTGACTCTACAATATATTTCTCCCTAAATATTTCCTCCCCGATCAGGTTATAGATTGAAACATCAATATCCCTATCTTTACTTAAATAATAATTAATATATATAATACCAGAAGATGGTATTGGAATAATATTTACCATTTCAATACTTTCATATTCTTTAATATTAACAGATGAATCAAGTACTTCTATTAGCTTATTTATACTATCACTACATCCGCTACTTGTATTAACTGCATAAAGCCATACTGTAAAAATTCCTATGCTGTCATAAATGTGCACAGGATCCATAACAGTGATTGTTGAGTCATCTCCAAAATCCCATAACCATGAATTCGCACCAAAACTAATATTATCAAAGCTTATGGAATCTCCAACAATAACTGTATAAGCGCCTGTAATAAAATCAGCATGAATTGAATCAATAGTTAGGGATTTTATTATGGTATCACTCCCATAAGCATTGGTTGCAATTAGAGTTATATAATATGTGCCGGCATATTGATAAGTATTGATTACCTGTGCATTGCCCGAGACGGAGTTTCCATCGCCAAAATCCCATATCCAGTTGGTTGGGAAAAAAGCAGAGTAATCGGTAAATTCAACTATACCTTGACATTCATCAATAAAACTATAAATAAAATCTGCGTCAGGCGGCACGGCAGCTGCTTGAATGATCACACCGTAATCTTCTGCTTGCCCGTATGTTAAAGCAGAACATGGCGCTGGAGGGGCTACACCTACATAATCCGAGGCAACCCGCATACGAAGCATTGTGCCGGTTACTGCATTTTGTGGAATGAAAAAGATTCCTGTATGGTATTGTTTTTGATTATCTGAAGTGAATACCAATTCATTGATCGAATCAAAGGTTCCATCATTGTTGTAATCAATCCATACACGCACATTTTCTTCCCAATCAGGATTTGTTTGAACTGAAATGGTATCTTTAGAACCAACTAAAGTATTTGTGAAATTAAAACAACTATAATCCGTATAACCTTCAATTAAACTTCCTGTTGTATTATTGATATTATTGTAGAAAACATTATATATTCCTATATCCATTGAAGTGTTAATAACTGTAGGAGTACAAGCGGGTAAATCCGGACCTTTAATAATTGTGATATAATCAATTTTTATCATTGTATCCTGTCCATAATCATTGAAGACGATCATGGTTACTGTAAATGTCCCTGTATCGGTATATACATGAGAAGGATCCTGAACAGAATCTGTTCCACCATCACCAAAGTCCCAGTACCAGGAAGAAGGGAAATTGCTTGACATATCAGTAAAATTCACTACTGCTCCCAGGCAATTATTGGTATTTCCTGCTGTAAAATCAGCAACAGGGGGTATGGTATCAGGCTTGTAAAAAAATTGCATATTGGGCCTGTTCATAGAAGTTGAGCCGGTAGTAATGCTGCAAACACCGCTGGCATCCTGGTTGAGCCAAATTAAACTGTTAAATAAATTTGTTGAATAATAATGCTTGGCATTAGCTACGAATGAGCTATTGTTGAATCAAGTCTCTATCAGAAGATGTGATGTTCCGTCCCAATAAAAAGGAGAGGAAAAGGCATGAATGTTCCAGCCGGCAGTTTCGGTGTATGTTTGAGGACCCCAAACAGGAGTTAACCCAACATCATCAAAAACGGTAGTAGTAACACTATTAGTTGTGTTTTTTATTTTTATGGTAAAGTCTTGCAAGGGTATACCAGCTGGTACTGCAACATTAAATGCAAGGTTATATATCCAACCATGTGCCTTCATACCTGCATTTATCAATTCAGGTGCCTGTATGATAATTTGATGTTTTGCACCCCAGTAATAATTTCCATAAGGCGCAGGATAACCTGTATTCGAATTAGTAGAAGTACCATAACCGATTGTAATATTGGAATCACAAATAACCTGAATATTGGTTATACTATCATTTGTTGCGACACTATCAGCCGGCAAGCTTGTCCATGCATCAAAAACATAAGTGCCGTAAACAGATAAATCAGCAGGTGTTGTGAAAGTATAGCTTAAGGTATCATTAGGATTCAACAGAGAATATATGGTCTCATTTACTGGTGGTCCGCCATCAACACGGTATGAAACAGGTATGGTATCCTGTGGATCGGAGCCAAAGTTCTTCACTCTTATTGTAACATCTTCATTTGAACTCAAACCGAAGCCAGAAATTGGTTCATCAATAGCAATAACTCCTACATCATTTGCAAAGGGACAATAAAAATTCACTGAAATAGCAAGTGAAGCGGACCATGAAGTCCAAGAGGCACCTCCATCATTTGAATATTTAAAATTTTCATCTGTATCAGTGTAATCAGAAGAAGTACCTGCAAGACTACTACCTGTTGCACCTGTATTCATACCATCGAGCAGGGCCCAATATTTCGTGCCGGCAGTAACTGGTATACTAAGTCCATTTATATTGAACCAGTTACCTGTCGGAGAAGGATTGATAAGTCCGCTTTCCCATAAAACTGCACTTTCATCTGGATTTCCAGAGCCATCGTCAGGAGCAATAGCAATTCTAATTTCACCTTCAGCAGCACTTTCCTGTAACCATACGCCAACACTTGAAATTGTACTAATATCAGCAAAAAATGATTGTCCGTAAAAATTACTTCCGGTTTCACCCACAGTACCTATAGTGCCTGTTTTGGCTGTATATTCATCAATAATCGTATCTCCACTGGTTAACGAATATGCTGAAAAATTTTTGATCGTATCATTAGTATTATCAGCATCTGTGCTTAAAGCGGTCCATGCATCAAAAAAATAGGTTCCTTGAGTTGATAGATTAGCAGAGTCGGAAAAAGAAAATATTGCGGTATCACCGGGGTTAAGTGTGGCAAAAATAGTATCAACCACAGCGCTTCCTCCATTAACGCGATACGACACAGGAATAGTATCCTGTGCAGAAGTGCCAAAGTTTTTAACACTAACCGTAACATTTTCGCTTGTGCTTAAGGAGCAGCCGGAGTATGGTGAATTAATGGCAATAACCCCAACATCGTTAGGTGGTGGTTCAGAAATATAGATATCATCCACACCAAAACCTTCATCGGTTATGCTGACATTTGAATAAAAAACAAAACGGATCCTAACATCTGCTAGTCCGGAAAGTCCTGTTAATTCATGTCTGGCTGTCCTCCATATTCCGCTTGTATCGGAACTGCCATCCCACCAATTGTTGGCAGCATCATTATACCAGTTGATCCCCCCTGATGAACCAGTACCAAGCTTTATCCATGTTGATCCACCATCAGTACTGTATTCTACCCATCCTTCATCACAACAGGATTCAGTTGAATAAATATGTGAAAATCTCAATATAGGGTCAATGGTCAATGAAGAAAAATCCAGGCAAGGTGATGCTAAATAGGAGAATTCATTGTCGTTATAAGACCCTGATAAATTAGTTACCCAGGCATTAACACCGCTGGCAGCAGCGGGAATAAATGTTCCGGAAGGAGTGCCGTAAGCCCAGGAAGAGTTTGCCCCGACTGTCAGCCATCCTCCACCACTTGATTCGAAATTTTCAGAATAAAGAAAAGAGGATATTAACAGTATGTTTTCTAACTGATAAGCCAAAGTGCTATCATTAATAAAAATAGTGTCTCCTGTGAGTTGTGTCCACGCATCAATTAAATAAGTTCCAGTTACAGAAAGGTCTGCAGGTGTAGAAAATGAATAAGTATATACTGAACCTGGTAAAATTGTGTCATTTATTGTTTCTATTACCGGCATCCCGCCATTTAAACTATATGAAACATCTACACTAAAAATAGTGTCTGTGCCAAAATTTTGCACATTTACGGTAATGGTTTCTGAGTTAGTTAAGGCACAGCCGGTAGAAGGAGAAGTAATTGAATTCACACCCGCATCAACAGGAACCGGACACAAACTCTTCACAGAGATAGACAAAGGGGCAGACCAGGTAGTCCAGGTAGCTCCTCCATCATTTGAATATTTAAAGCTCTCTCCACTATCAGTGTAATCAGAAGAAGTTCCTGCCAAACTTGCCCCTGTTGCACCTGTGTTCATCCCATCAAATAACACCCAATATTTTGTTCCTATAGTTACAGGAATGCTAAGCCCGGTTATATTAAACCAACTGCCTGGTGTAGAAGGATCTATAAGTCCACTTTGCCATAAGATTGTACTTTCATCAGGATTACCGGAACCATCATCAGGAGTGACAGCAATTCTAACTTCACCTGAAGGTGAAGTTTCCTCCAGCCACACACCAACTTCAGTTATAATAAAAACATCGGCAAAAAATGATTGTCCGTAGAAATTACTTCCTGTCTCTCCTATAGTACCTATAGTGCCGGTTTGTTCAGTATATTCATCAACAATTATATTAGTTGTAACAATGTAATTTAATATACTATCGTTAATGTTTGTACTATCCATATCCAAAGCTGTCCAAACATCAAAAATAAAAGTTCCCAATGTTGATAGATCAGCTGATACAGAAAAAGTAAATGATACAGTATCTCCAAAATTGAGCAATGTAAATATGGTATCAACTACTGCACCACCGCCATTAATGCGATATGCTACAGGAATGGTGTCCTGGGCATTAGTGCCAAAATTTTTAACTCTAATGGTAATGGCTTCATTAGCGCTAAAATCACATCCGGAGACAAGTGAATCAATGGCAATAACACCTGCATCAACAGGAGCAGGGGGTGATGCTTGAAATCGCATGTTGGGCCTGTTGACTGAGGTGCTGAATCCGGTAGCTGAATTACATACTCCGGATGCGTCTTGATTTATCCACACTACGCTATTAAACGCTGCAGGTGTATAATAGGTTAGTGCATTATAGGTATATGAAGAGTTGTTGAAACAGGTTTCGATTAAAAGATTGGATGAGCCATCCCAAAAGAAAGGGGAAGAAAAAGCATGAACATTCCAGCCAATTGTTTCAGTATAGGTTTGCGGTCCCCACACGGTAGTTAATCCAACATCATCAAAAGTGGTTGTTGTTGCACTTGCAGAAGTATTTTTCATTTTTATAGTAAAATTCACCAAAGGTGTGCCTTGTGGCACGGCAACATTAAAAGCAAGACTGAAAATATATCCGGGAGACATACCGGCACCCGATAGCTCTGATGCCCGGATAATAAATTGGTGTTTTGCTCCCCAATACCAGTTTCCATAAGGGGCGGGATAGGTCGTATTGGTATTGGTTGAAGTGCCGGTACCAATTGTTATAAATATACTATTGATAACTTCATAATCTGTTATGCTGTCATTAATATAAGCATTATCACCAGGTAAGCTTGTCCATGCATCAAAAAGAAAAGTGTCAACAGCAGATAGATCAGCGGTTGTTGTAAAAGAATAGCTTACTGTATCACCCGGATTAACTGAAGCGATGATAGTTTCATTTATAGGCGCTCCTCCATCAATCCTGTATGAAACCGGGATAGTATCCTGGGTATTTGTTCCAAAGTTTTTAACTCTAACAGTAACCGTTTCGGCTGCACTTAACGAAAAGCCCGATTGGGGTGAATCAATTGCAATAATGCCCACATCATCAGCAAGCTTAATTAAAACCGGATAATCCTCAGTTTCGCCGGCAGCAGCATTACTGCATGAATCAGAAGCTACAGGAGTTACAGCAGAGATGCACCTGACTCTCATCGTTGTATTTCCTATTGAAGCAGTGAACGGGATAGTAATAGTATCAATAACCGGTACAGTATCAGGATCAGATGAAAGAACGAATTCCCCGGGATCTGCATAATCACCATCAGCATTGAAATCAATCCATACTCCGAAACCTTGAGCAGAAGCCACAGGCGGTGTTAACATAACAGGGTATGATATTCCTTTGCCAACGATTGCAGTTAGTGTTGAATAGGAAATATAATTATCAGGATTTCCATTACAGCCGGTTCCTGTATTACTTATACCTGCAAAATCAACTCCATCAATAAAATCACCTGATGAACATGGATTGGTATATGTTGGAGTGCAATAAGGTGGAGCATATTCAAATTCTACAGTCATGATTTGGGTAGGAGCTCCGCAGGCAGTTGTGTTAACACCTCCACAGTTGCTATTTCCAATACAGGGGCGTAAAATGTAACCAGGGTCATCACACGCACAGTCAGAACCAGTAGCATTAAATTCAATGGCATCTGCAACCAATGCGCATCCTCCTGCTGTGCAACCAACACCCACATGCCAGTTTATTGCATTACACGTCCAGTTTCCAACAATTCCATCTTTAAGTGATCCCGCAATCTGTTTAACGATAGCTGCATCCGTACATGTAAGTCCGGCAGGATCATTAGTCCCTTTGATCGTAACTTTTGTGAAAGCGAGAGCATTTGTGTCTAATTGACTTCTGAATATACCCCAATTATCATACTGGGGATCACC